>JXSN01000054.1 GCA_001276605.1 Achromatium sp. WMS2 | reverse complement strand
AACAAACAAACCAGATAGGATTTAAATAACATCCAAGTTCCTACAGCATACGGGTAAAAAAACATAACTGAATGTTAGTAGCAACATAACCAATAGTTTTAGATAATAATATTTTCCTAAACCACAGCCAAGGCTACCACGCTTAACATACAGATATTCTAGGTGCTCATTGTACGTTACATTGACTATAGTATATTATAACTCAATAACCTTAGTAACAGCATTTGCTGCATCAAAACTGACTTTTTGCAACTCTAGACTTCCTCCCCTTAATCTCCAAATAAGCACCTATGATTACAGAATTAGATCCCGATCCTCAAGAAACTCAAGATTGGCTAGATGCCATAGAGGCCGTTATAGAACGTGAAGGCCCTGACCGTGCCCATTACTTATTAGAACGTGTAGTTGACAAGGCCCGTCGCTCCGGAGCATACCTACCCTTTAGTGCTAATACCGCCTACCTAAACACCATTCCAGTATCCCAACAACCACGCTTTCCAGGCGATCGCAACCTAGAACGCCGTATTCGCTCCCTAATCCGTTGGAACGCCATGGCCATGGTCATGCAAGCCAACCGCTTAACCTCCGAACTGGGCGGGCATATCTCAACCTTCGCCTCCAGCGCCACTATACTGGATGTAGCATTTAATCATTTTTTACGCGCACCTAACTCAGAACATGGCGGCGATCTGGTATTTTTCCAAGGCCACTCCGCCCCTGGCATCTATGCTCGTGCCTTTTTGGAAGGTAGAATTAGTCAAGAGCAATTACAGCATTTTCGGCGTGAAATAAATGGCACCGGGCTATCTTCCTACCCACACCCTTGGTTAATGCCTGGATTTTGGCAATTTCCTACAGTATCCATGGGACTAGGTCCTATCATGGCTATTTACCAAGCCCGCTTCATGCGCTATCTGCATGATCGGGAGCTACTCAACACCCAAGGCCGCAAAGTATGGGCTTTTTTAGGCGATGGGGAAATGGACGAACCGGAGGCCCTAGGTGCTATTACTTTAGCCGCTCGCGAAAAACTAGACAATCTAATATTTGTAGTTAATTGCAATTTGCAGCGTCTCGACGGGCCGGTACGCGGTAATGGCAGTATCATTCAAGAACTAGAGGCCGGATTCCGCGGCGCCGGCTGGAACGTAATTAAAGTCATTTGGGGCGGCTATTGGGATCCACTGCTAGCGCGGGATAAAACTGGAATATTACTCCAAAGAATGGAAGAGTGCGTAGATGGAGACTACCAGGCCTATAAAGCCAAAGGTGGGGCTTATACGCGTCAGCATTTTTTTGGTAAATATCCAGAGCTTGCGGATATGGTCGCCACTTTAAGCGACGAAGATATCTGGCGCCTCAATCGCGGAGGGCATGATCCAATAAAAATGTATGCTGCATATGCGTCTGCTATCCAACATACTGGACAACCAACGATTATTTTAGCTAAAACTGTTAAAGGCTATGGCATGGGGGCAGCCGGTGAGGGCCTGAATATTACTCACTCGCTAAAACAAATGAATGCTGATGCGTTGAAACAATTTCGCGATCGCTTCAATATTCCCATTGCCGATGCGGAGTTAAATGATATCCCATTTTATAAACCAGCCGCTGACAGTGAAGAAATACAATATTTACAGGCTAAACGCCATGCTTTAGGTGGCTATCTGCCAATACGCAATATTACGGCCCCAAGTTTAGAAATTCCCGATCTAGATATTTTTGAGCCATTATTAGCCGGCAGCGGCGCTAAGGCAATGTCTACAACTATGGCTTTTGTAAGATTATTGGCATTACTCATCCGGCATCCGGGCATCGGACGCTATGTAGTACCAATAGTGCCAGATGAAGCACGTACCTTTGGCATGGAAGGATTATTTAGACAAATTGGTATCTATTCATCGGTAGGTCAGGTTTATGCACCGGTTGATTCTGACCAGATTATGTATTATCGCGAGGACAAAAAAGGCCAGATTATCCAAGAGGGTATCAACGAAGCCGGGGCTATGTCATCCTGGATTGCAGCGGCTACAGCTTATGCCAATCATGGTATGAGTATGATACCATTTTATATTTACTACTCTATGTTTGGCTTTCAACGTATTGGGGATTTAGCCTGGGCCGCTGGAGATATGCAGGCCCGTGGATTTTTATTAGGTGGTACTGCTGGTCGCACTACTTTGGCCGGTGAGGGTTTGCAACATCAGGACGGACATAGCCATTTACAGGCAGCAACTATACCGAACTGCGTGGCTTATGACCCCTCTTTTGCTTATGAATTGGCGGTAATTATTCAAGATGGTCTGCGCCGAATGTATCAAGACCAGGAAAATGTGTTTTATTATATTACAGTTATGAATGAAACCTATCCACAACCGGTGTTGCCAGAGGGATCGCAGGCTGGTATAATTCAAGGAATGTATTTGTATCGACCAGCAACTGAGGCGGTTGGAAAGGCCCAGGTACAGTTATTGGGATCCGGGGCTATTTTGCGAGAGGTTATTGCTGCGGCTGCACTTTTAGAGCAGGATTGGAAAATTGCTGCTAATGTGTGGAGTGTTACTAGTTTTACTCAATTGGGGCGAGATGGTATGGCAGCTGAACGCTGGTCTATGCTACATCCTATGGAATCGCCACACTTAAGTTTTATATCCAAGGTATTAGCAGAACATAGGGGGCCGGTAATAGCGGCTACTGATTATGTGCGTGCTTATGCGGAGCAAATTCGGCCCTATTTGGGGCAACGGCGCTACGTCACTTTGGGAACTGATGGCTTTGGGCGCAGTGATTTGCGTGCTGAATTGCGTAGTTTTTTTGAAGTTAATCGCTATTATGTGATTATTGCGGTATTGAAGGCCTTGGCTGATGATGGAGTATTGGCTGGGGATGTGGTACAGCAGGCGCTGTTGCAATATAATATTAATCCAGATAAGCCGCATCCGTGGTGTAGTTGAGAGTGTGATTAGTCTATGAAATTCTGGTATCGGAATAATCATGCCTTGTTTGATGGAGGCGCTAGAGCGTCCCCGGATGCGTTTCCACAATTGGAGTATTGTAGGGTTCCCCAGCAGTCACCGCAAGACACATCAAGTAGAGTCTGGCGGCATGGGTCGAAAGTACATGTTCTTACTCGGGGAGACCTGGAGCGTGAGAGTACCCAAAGAGTCAGCAGTGGCCATAGTAGTGATGACGACTGGTGCAAGTCAGGAAGAGCGAAAGACCAAAGAGTCACGAAAGAACCAAGATCTTCGTCCTAACCAGATAAATGGCCAAAGTCAAACGGAACGCCAGGAGTGCAAGACCATATCAGTTGAACTCGTAAGCGGTGGGATAAGTGAATTCGGGTGGATTCCGAAAGAACAAGTCCCGCGGTTGGCAAGCCGACTGGATACGCGATAGAAGGTTCGAGAATGGTTTAATGCATGACTAGGCTAAAGTTGTATCCAAAACAAACGCTTTTATGTAGGCGGAGCCTTATAAGTGGCCAATATCTATGGTACAATTTTAGTCATAGAATTTTGCGGGTTAAACCCGCTGGACTCAACCGCCAGCTGCGGAAAACCGCATGTCTGATGGTGTGGGAGGGCTGACGGGCGCAATCTCGTTGGCTCGACTCGATCTTTACGGCTTAATGCTACTTGGTCAGATCAAACGTAACGTATTGATCTATAAAATGAAATAACAAAATTTTGTTTTCAATAAAATCAATGAGTTAACCTGTAATCTGCCAAAGTAAAAATAGTCGAGTTACATAAAACATTAACAATAATAAGGTGAAAAAATGCAAAATTTTCCAGTAATTATTGAGGATATTGCTATCCGCCAAGATAGTGAAGGTCGTTTTTGTCTTAACGATTTACATAAAGCTGGTGGTGGCCAAAACCGCCATAAACCATCTTTATGGTTAGTAAATCGGCAAACTCAGGAACTCATCCAGGCTTTAGTTGAAGAAAATGCCGATGCAGGAATTCCTGCATCGGAACAAAATCAACCAGTTAGAACATACAAAGGTGGCAGTGGAATTCAAGGTACTTACGTAGCCAAAGAGCTGGTGTATTCCTATGCCATGTGGATAAGCCCCAAATTTCACCTCAAGGTGATTCGCACTTTTGATATGGCAATTACCCAAGCTATTCAGGCAACAAGGCTAAGAAGTGAAGTTGAAGCCCTGCCTTGGGAGCAACAACGTCAAGGCAGCAAAGAAACTCGTAACAGTTTTACTGCCACCTTAAAGGAACATGAAGTATCAGGCTATGGTATTGCTTCATGTAGCAACGGAATTTACCGGGCGTTGTTTGGAGCATCAGCCTCGCAGCTGAAAGAACAACGGGGTTTGACCAAAAAAGCTTCCTTGCGAGATGCTATGAATTCAGAAGAGTTGGCCTTCACCACGGTAACTGAAGTGGTAGCCCGACAGCGGATTGAAGTCAATAATGACCGCGGTAATTCCCCTTGTTATCAGACGTGCAAGCGCGCTGGTCAAGATGTTAGGGGGTTGTTGGTAAAAGAGCTGGAATAGCTGCATTTGGTCGTTTCAATGCACCAGCGTGGGAATACAGCTGAGGATGGTCTGGTGTATTTTACCAGTCAGTGGGTAATTTAGGGTGTTTTAGGAATCAATTTACCTTACGGAGTAATTCAGCATGCAATTGCGTTTACCTTTATTGGTAATCTTGAGCTTAGTATTTGGTGTGTTTATTATTAGTTGCAATAGCCCAGGTCCGCAGCGTTCGGATTATAAATCACAATCTTATTCCAATAACTCTGCCAGTTCTACTGTGGCGTTACCAACAGTGAATCCGAACTTTGGCGTAGGTGGAGTGAAGACTGTTCCTACTGGTAAAAGGGTGGCATTGGTGATTGGCAATACCAATTATACTGGCCAAAGTTGGCCTAAGTTACGCAATCCCGTTCATGATGCGGAGGATATATCTCAAGATTTACAACGTTTTGGTTTTAATCCGGTGCTGAAAGGCACTGATATGAATAAGAGTGATATGGAAAAGCTCATTGCAGAGTTTGGCCGTGCAGCAAAAGATGCGGATGTGGCATTGTTTTATTACGCCGGCCATGCGGTACAGATTGATAATCATAATTATATGGTGCCTTTAGGAATAGACGGTTTAAGCCCTGCGTATGTTAAAAAGGAAAGTGTGGAGCTTAACTATCCTTTGGATGAGATGTATCTTAATCACAGCAAAATTAAGATTGCCATATTGGATGCCTGCCGCAATAGTGTGCCTGGCACGGATTTCCGCGGTGGTCTGTATGATCGCGGTGTGAGCAGTGGGTTGACGGCGATGGATGCTGTACCGGAAGGCACGGTGATTGTGTATGCCGCTGCCCCTGGCAAAACCGCAGCCGATGGCTCGGGACGTAATGGGTTGTTTACCGAAGGCTTTCGCAAAGCCTTGGCACAAGATAAACAAAACTTAAATTTTGATGATGTGTTAACAGTGGCTAGTAGCTGGGTTGAACAGCAAAGTGAACGTCGGCAAATACCCTATGTTAATGGACCTCAAACCTTGAAAAAGGAGTTTTACCTCCTGGGTTCAAAAGCAGGGAAGCAATTAGAACAAAAGAGGATGCAGGACAAAATTGCTCAACTTGAAGCCGAAAACGCGCGGCTTAAGTCTGAACCCTCAGCTGGTGGTAATGTGCCTAATTCAACTACGCAACAAGTACCCGTATCGCGCCCCCTAGCCGCTGCCAAACCTGTGCAGTCAAACACGACGAATCTTAATTCTGAGTGGCAACAACAGCGAACCTTAACTGGCCATACAGGTACTGTAATATCTGTAGCCTTCAGCCCGGATGGCTCTAGCCTAGCCTCTGGTAGTTATGATGACAGCATCAAATTATGGCGGGTGGCAGATGGGGCATTACTGCGAACCCTAACTGGTCATGCAGCGGATGTAAACTCTGTAGCCTTCAGCCCGGATGGCGCGAGTTTAGCCTCGGGTAGTGACGATAACAGCATTAAACTATGGCGGGTGGCGGATGAGGCATTACTGCGGACCTTGACTGGCTATACAGGTATGGTATTTTCTGTAGCCTTCAGCCCGGATGGCGCGAGTTTAGCCTCGGGTAGTGACGATAACAGCATTAAACTATGGCGGGTGGCAGATGAGGCATTACTGCGGACCTTGACTGGCTATACAGGTATGGTATTTTCTGTAGCCTTCAGCCCCGATGGTTCGAGTTTAGCCTCTGGTGGTAGTGATAACAGCATCAAACTATGGCGGGTGGCGGATGGGACGCTACTGCAGACCTTCACTGGCCATACCAATTCAGTATACTCTGTAGCCTTCAGCCCGGATGGCTCAAGTGTAGCCTCTGGTAGTTACGATAACAGCATCAAACTGTGGCGGGTGGCGGATGGAGCATTACTGCGAACCCTAACTGACCATAGCTCGGTTGTAACCTTAGCCTTCAGCCCGGATGGCTCGAGTTTAGCCTCTGGTAGTAGTGATAATAGCATCAAACTGTGGCGGGTGGCAGATGGGGCACTGCTGCGGACCTTAACTGGCCATACAAATTGGGTATATTCTGTAGCCTTCAGCCCGGATGGCGCGAGTTTAGCCTCTGGTAGTGAGGATAATAGCATCAAACTATGGCGGGTGGCGGATGGGGTGTTACTGCGGACCTTAACTGGGCATACAAGTTGGGTAAGATCTGTAGCCTTCAGCCCGGATGGCGCGAGTTTAGCCTCTGGTAGTAGTGATAAAACCATCAAACTGTGGCGGCGGGTGGGAAGTTATTGAAGTACCGTAGGGCGGGAGAAACGCAGTGAATCCCGCCGAACGCGGTATAAAGAAAAATATACCACCAGACAGCAAGGCTCACATCTAAATCTACGGTCCTTATAGCTTTATAAAACATGCATATATCGTGTTAACCCATAAAATCGTGCATTAAGAAATGGTTATTATAAATATGGGTGTCAAATTTAATTTTTTCTTCATAAAACTGTAAATTATTATTCAATAAAGGCACCGCGTGTAATCCTTTATCATAAGTGACATAATGAACACCAAGTAAAAATTTCTGATCTGCGGTAATGAGTTGCTTGCAACCTTCCCAAACAAACGCATCCAAAAAGCCTTCATTTACCTTTGCTTCTATCGCAGCTCGCTTTACCACCGATCGCTCACCATAAGAATCTGCTACACCTACGGCTATTATCTTTATACTATCGTAAATTTTTAACTTAACAAATTCATTTACATATTTTCTCATCATACTACCACTAATAATCTCATCAACATATACTAGCACGTCATAATTGTATAAAAATGGTCGAATGCGCTGCAACTCTAAAGTATGAGTATATACACCAGAGGCACGTCTTCCATCTGGCTTTCGAATGGGAGAATCTTTGGGATATAATACAAAACTTGATGTTACTGGATAATAAACATCGCAATTAATAGTAGGAAAAATAGCAGGCAAAAATTGCCAAATACCGCGCCAAATTGGCAAAGCTCCACGTAACGGTACGTATATTAAAGCCCGTCGCCCACATAATAAAGTATGAAGTTTTTTGGCTAATCTTTCACAGGCATTACTAAAATCAATATTATGCAGAATATCGTGCTGATAATTCTGTTCATGCCGATGATGGCGCCTTACATGTTGATATTGCAGCTTAAATAGTGGCTCAGTGGGCCACAAGATGGAAGAAATAATATTTTTATCAGCTAGATTTGTGCTCCATTGCTCTGCTATTGCTATTTCGACTTGTCTATCCCAGTACAGATTAGATGCTGTTTTATAACGTAACCATAATTGCATTACACACCACATAATAATTTAGTAAACCTATACAAATTCATTTTTTATAGCAAAAATTTCAGCTAACAACATTTAATTTTAAAAATAATTTATTATACTCTAGCTTTGCTATAGCTGGTCCGCCATAATTTGAGCGAAAGAATCACTCATCTGCTAGATAAAATGCTCCCTCGCTCCACAAGTGAACAGTCAATTTATAACGGAATAGCTATATAGTTACCAATTTTTTAACATCCATCAGGTATAAATTATGACCGACTCCACTATTGATGCTACTCCACAATCTTTGGAAACCACCTTACCACGCTTAGTATTTGGAGCCAGTGGCTACATTGGTAGCAATCTAGTACCAAGTTTGTTAGCAGCCGGCATCAAGGTTCGAGCCTGTTCACGCAATCTAGCCGTACTTGAGGCTAGAAATTGGCCTGAAGTAGAGGTTGTGGCTGCTGATGCCCTCAAACCAGAAACTTTGCCTAATGCTTTGGCCGGTATTGGCATTGCCTATTATTTAGTACATTCTATGGAGGCTGGTAAGGATTTTTACGACCTAGATATTAAAGCCGCGACCAATTTTGCCCAAGCAGCCGCCTCGGCCGGGGTTAAACGGATCTGTTATCTTGGAGGTTTAGTACCAGAAGGAGTTACTTCTACTCACATAATTTCCCGGCGAGATACGGGTGATGTTTTACGTCAAGGCCCAGTGCCGGTTACGGAAATTCGTGCTGGTATTATCGTAGGACCCGGTTCAGCAGCTTTTGAGGTCATGCGTGATTTAGTGTATCATCTACCAATTATGCTAACTCCCCAGTGGGTCTATTCCAAATCTTCGCCGATAGCTTTAGATAACCTCCTAGAATATCTGGTACAGGCTCCAGCCTTACCAAGTACGGCAGGTGAAATTTATGACGCCGGGGGGCCTGAAGTTTTGACCTACGAGGCTATGATGCAAATATTAGCACAAGCTGGTGGTAAACGCCCGCCATTGGTAGTACCAGTTCCCGTGTTATCGCCAGAGTTATCTTCGTATTGGCTACATTTGGTTACTTCAGTGCCTACCAATATAGCTCGAGCATTGATTGAGGGTCTTAAACACGATTTTATTGCTAATTCAACACCGTTACAGCAACTGGTACCCCAACAACTGTTAGGATTTAAAGATTCAGTGTTAGCAGTATTTGCTGCGGAACGTAATGCCACCACCCAAGCTCGGTGGACTGAAGGGGCTTTTAATATGCGTCAAGGTGAGATTAGCTATGCCTATTATGCCAAACGCGTTAGTAATAGTGCGATAACAGGAGCTTCGACCGCCAATATTTGGCGGATAATTTCTGCTATAGGTGGAGATAATGGGTATTATGTTTATCCTAATCTGTGGCATTTGCGAGAAACTATAGATTGGTTGGTAGGTGGACCTGGGTTGGCTAAAGGTCGTCGACATCCTCAGAATGTAAGAGTAGGAGATCGCATTGACTCTTGGGAAGTAATTGGAGTAGAACCAGAACGTAGGCTGACGTTGATGTTTGGTATGCGCGCTCCAGGGGCAGGGGTATTAGAATTTGAGATTAAACCGCAGGCAGCTGGTAAAAATTTAATTGTCATCACTGCTTATTGGCATCCAGCTGGAGTTTGGGGCATTATGTACTGGTTTGGATCAATGCCTTTGCATAATTTAATTTTTGCTGATTTACCGCAGGAGATTGCGCGGCGTGCTGAGGCTTTGGAAAATACTTAAGCCAACTTTAAAGTTACTATTTCATTAATATATTGTTGATAGTTAAGAAAATAAAGAATTTCATAGCTGGTGCTTGTCAGAAAAGCCTAAATTTTTCGTAATTATCTACCACATCACTCTGCCTCATTTCTTGATCGGAAAGGGTAAACAAAGAAATTTCCATTAACTCCATCCATGACATCTGGATTCCGGAAGCGCAAGCATTTCATGATATGGCGCGTCCTCACCAGGGGCTGCGCATTCACTTTCCAATTGAGCAATAAGTTCGTATAGGTGTAGTATGCCAAAAATGGCAAAAGCAAATACCGGCTACGGAGGCCGGCTTCACAGATCATATTTAGACTTTTCGTGAAATTCTAACCACTAAATTTTAGCCATTTGTTTCTCAAAATATTAGCAAGTGAGTGTCCCTAATTCCAATATTTGGGTCTACAAGACAGTTATCATCAGCGTCAATGTGCCCTTGTATATTCCATTGGACGCTGCTTGCAAAGACTCACTAGAAACACGCACTGCTAGCTCGCTATTGGTACTATCGATCCCATTTTTTTGGCAACTAGCATGGTTTGCATACATAAATTTTTCGGTACCACCGTTGATGTTACCCCAATTTACCGTATAAGGGATGGTATCAACACCATTATTCATGGTAAGGGTACCAGTTCCACCGCTGCCATTAGCAACTAATTTATAACCACTGGCAGCAAATCCTTGCCAAGTGCTAGCGACGCAAAACTTATCTCTAATTTCTAAATTACTACGCCCGTTCCAACTTGCAGTTGCTGTATTCCGTAAACCATTAAGTAGAATATTCTTTGCTATCCTAATTCTTATGTTGGTTGTCGCTGTAGCGGTAAAACCACGATGGTCACCCACTGCCTGGGTGGATACCATAGTAGCAATCAGGCTAAGTACAAAAATACAGTAGTTTCTGACCATGGTCCCCTCCAGATAAAAAATTGCATTTTAATTGACTTGGATCAAGTATAAGAACTTGGGATAAAAACTTCAATTTGATAAAATTATTATTTATATAAATAAGATGGCATCGCAACTTCGAGTACTAGACTCAAATTGCTAGTTAGGTTTATAATAATCGATAATGGGTTATTTATTTGCAATCATTATTATAGTCATAAAAAACCACTACCTATGCAGTTACGCACGGATAACGCTAGCTGGAAGTTGGCAGTGCCGGATGGCTAATGCATAAACCAGCATCGGACATGCTTACAGTGTAGCCGATGCTGCTATATGCTGGGGGTTAGATAGGAGGGAAAGATGTGAGAACTGTGATGGGGTTAAATGTTAAAATACCGTTATATAAGTATATCCACAAAATATAATTAATAATATCGTTATACCATGATTTTACTAAAAAACCGTAACGTTCTTATCTAAAATTCAACTTACGTGAGTTATTTGTTCCCTGGTATAGGGTGAAGATTGCTGGCGTGTGGTATTGCAAGCCTACGGTCCAACTGTTACCTGGATACAAACGTTTTCCACCCAAATTAAGACAGTTTTGAGTTTTTCTAGGGGGGCATTGTTGGCCTTCAGCTAATACAGCATTAACTGATCCCACGTTTGTTAACGTCAATTCATTGCCGCGGCGCTGCCCAACGATGTTAGCCTGACCATTGCGTGGCGCTACCGTAACCAACATCTCATAACCTACCATTACCTGCAGGGACATTTGCTTGCTAACACCACCAGCAACTCCCGCTTCTTGGGCGGTAACAGGTACTGCTGCAATACGGTATACCCGTTCTGCACGCGGCACACCTAAGGCCGCAACCCGTAACCTGCGACGATCCCCAGGCTCTAGAATCATCTTGGATGGCGTGATTAGCAAACCTAAGCGCGTCGGATTTGGCTCTTTAACCCGGTATTCATTGGATTGCCCAGGGTTAATAACTTCTTGGGGCGTTATCATGATGTATAACCGTTCAGAACCTGTGTTCATAAGTTGAACATCGTGCCGAGGTTCAACCGTAGGATCAATAACAAACTCAATTTCACCCACCGCTAATTGGCCCCAAGTCAGTTTAGGAATAATCAGCAGCAAAATTTGACTAAGCAGGTACGTACTGGGACGTTTACGACCCGAGGTTTTGGGAGTGCGGGATATGCGTCGATTGAGCAGAGGGAGGGTAAGGATTCACATGCAAGTGATGATGTGTTTGCATTAGGGGTAATTTTGTGGCAGATGATGGTTGGGTCTTTGACCCTAGTACCGGG
>JXSN01000525.1 GCA_001276605.1 Achromatium sp. WMS2 | reverse complement strand
TGGGTATCCCAATGTCCGGTATCAGGCTCATCAAAACTGGCAATGCTTACGAACCAGTTTTTGCGTTTATGGTGTGGTCGATAGGGGCTAACCCCAATCCATTGGATAGTACCTAACCAGTTGGCAACGAGGGACTGAGCTGCGCGACCGGTAACTCGCAATAAAATGGACTTTAAATCACCAGGATGCGCGCCAGCAATAGTGGAAATTACTGTAACCTCTAGACTTATTGCTGTGAGTTCGTTAACCAGGATTGGGGCTAAGCGGGCAACAACCCACTCGCATTCCGCCGGACACTGACCAGCAGAAATTTGAAGCCATAAAGTTGTATCTGGCATATATTTGTGTTGACTCTAAATTTTGGAAGGATATAGGTATGCTGGCAATACGCCGCAGTGTAACATACGTGCCTAGATTAGTGTTTATGCCGCATCTATAGTAGCAGCAATCGTATCCCAAAATTTAACCCTTGCCATAAGAGCAATGCGTGCAGTTTCTATGGATTCTTCCCATAACATAGCATTATCACTACAAATATTATACACTAGCAAGTTAGCTTGGGGACCATGACGATCCGAGTCGGCTTCAATATGGCGTTCCAAATAAAACAAAAATGTAGACCACTCTTGTGGTGAATCATGGGCCAGTTGTTTTACCAGTAGTCGAAACATATCAGGAATAATATTCTCACGTCCATAAGCAAAGGCTGCGGCTATGCGGTGGCTAGAGTTAGAGTACACTATGTCCATGGTGCTGGTGACGAACTCAGCTACTCCAGGCGGTACTTGTATGCTGTTTAAAGCCGTTGCTGTTGATTTACCAGCCTGGATGTGCTTGAGAAAATTTTGGATTGGTTCAACATTAGCCCCAGATTCCAGCATAGCTTTGAGATACAGTTCAAAGTGGGATAAATAGTTTCCATCCGGTGATTTAAAGTCCATTTTATTGCGAGTTACCGGTCGCGCAGCTCAGTCCCTCGTTGCCAACTGGTTAGGTACTATCCAATGGATTGGGGTTAGCCCCTATCGACCACACCATAAACGCAAAAACTGGTTCGTAAGCATTGCCAGTTTTGATGAGCCTGATACCGGACATTGGGATACCCA
>JXSN01000524.1 GCA_001276605.1 Achromatium sp. WMS2 | reverse complement strand
GTTTTCAGTGTCGGAAGTTACTGTATATGAAACTCCCACCGCTAGTGCAAGTTATTCTCACGCTACCGCCTATGGCCAAACGAGATAAATCGTTATGACAACTTTTTTCTTAGTTAGATTACTAACTGCGTTACTGACAATTTTTGGTGTAGCTTTAGCTGTATTTTTACTGTTACATTTAATCCCTGGTGATCCGGTGGAGATTATGCTGGGTGATATGGCACCGGCTGCGGATCGTGAAGCCTTACGACATGCACTACATCTTGATCTACCAATAACGACTCAGATTCAGGAATATTTTAGTGGTTTGTTACGTTTGGATATGGGAAAATCACTATTTGAGCACAAGCCGGTAGCCGTACTCTTAGCCGAACGGATCCCAGCCACCTTGGAGTTAGCCAGTGCCGGGTTAATTCTGGCAATAATTTTGGCTGTACCGCTAGGGGTATTTGCAGCTAAATATAAGGACAAGGCTCTAGATACCACTGCCATGGGATTTTCGCTATTAGGTGCATCCATACCAAGCTTTTGGCTTGGTCCAATTTTAATAATGGTGTTTTCGCTGTGGTTAGGGTGGACTCCGGTTGGGGGCCATAACGACGGCGTATACAGTTTAATTCTACCTGCTCTTACCCTAGGTACCTCCCTAACTGCCATATTGGCTAGAATGATCCGCAGTAGTTTATTGGAAGTTATGTCTGAGGATTTCATACGTACTGCCAGGGCCAAGGGCTTACGGGAAAATGTCGTACTGATTAAACATGGGTTAAGTAATGCCTTATTGCCTGTATTAACCTTGTTGGGACTACAGTTGGGTGGTTTGCTGGGAGGCGCAGTTATTACCGAAACAGTCTTTGATTGGCCTGGTTTGGGATCACTATTGGTATTGTCAATACAGCGCCGGGATATTCCGGTTGCCCAGGGTTTAAATGTAACAGTAAAAATACAGCTAAAGCTACACCAAAAATTGTCAGTAACGCAGTTAGTAATCTAACTAAGAAAAAAGTTGTCATAACGATTTATCTCGTTTGGCCATAGGCGGTAGCGTGAGAATAACTTGCACTAGCGGTGGGAGTTTCATATACAGTAACTTCCGACACTGAAAAC
>JXSN01000523.1 GCA_001276605.1 Achromatium sp. WMS2 | reverse complement strand
TAATGAACTATGACTCGGTGGTAGGAATGGTGGTGTTGCTGCGATAAGCACTTTTCTTTTCTTTATGTTTGATAACCTGGCGATCTAGTTTGTCAACTAGGCTATCTATGGCAGCATACATGTCTTCGTGGGTAGAATCGGCAAAGACTTTGGCACCGTTGATCTGGATACTGGCTTCCGCGGTTTGCCGTACTTTTTCTACACCCAAGATCACATGGATATGGATTAGCTGATCGAAGTGCCGGGCTAAGCGTTGAAATTTGGTATCGACGTAGTTTCTAAGGGAATCGGTTACTTCTACGTGGTGGCCGGTGATGCTGATTTGCATATTAAATTCCTGGTGAGGTTATTACCAATTAGTGGCATGAGGTGTTGAACGTTAAAAGCGGCGTTTGCGGGCTGTAGATGGCTCTATGCCCAGAGCTTCACGGTATTTGGTTACGGTGCGTCTGGCTATCTTAATGCCTTGTTCCGCAAGACGTTGTGCCAGCACAAGATCGCTCAATGGTGATTGTGGGGATTCTTCGGCTAACATCTTTTTGATAAGAGCGTGGATGGCGGTCGTTGAGCACTGGCCACCGTCGGTGGTTTGGACGTAGCTGGGGAAAAAGAATTTGAATTCGAAGGTGCCACGCGGGCTATACAGATATTTTTGAGTGGTTATTCTGGATATAGTGGATTCATGCATATGCACAACGGCAGCAATGTCCTTTAGATTTAAGGGTTGCATGAACTCAGGCCCGTGTTCGAAGAAATTGATCTGTAGCTCTACGATTTGCTTAGCCACTTGGAGTAGAGTATCGTGACGATTTTGTAAATTTCTGATAAAAAACTTTGCTTCCTGGAGATGATTTTTGAGACAGGTATTGATAGTGCTGTTGTCAGCACGGCGAATCAGGCTAGCGTAGTTGGGGTTGATACGCAAGCGCGGAAGCCAGTATCCAGATCAACGGTGCCAAAGTCTTTGCCGATTCTACCCACGAAGACATGTATGCTGCCATAGATAGCCTAGTTGACAAACTAGATCGCCAGGTTATCAAACATAAAGAAAAGAAAAGTGCTTATCGCAGCAACACCACCATTCCTACCACCGAGTCATAGTTCATTA
>JXSN01000522.1 GCA_001276605.1 Achromatium sp. WMS2 | reverse complement strand
TCGTCCTCCCATAGCTGTAGCCGTTTGATCCATTATCCCGGCCAATGTATTTTTAGGTTGACCGGACAAACTATCTGTAATTTCTAAATTGCGGCGTGTGGCGGCATCTATAATCAGTGAATCTTCTCTTTTTTCAACAATTAAAGATTGTATATGTGGTAAAGAACCGCATTGAGTATCGACACGTATTTTAAATGACCGCTAGTAACGACTATCCCAAGCACACCCCAGTTATGCAGCAATATCTGCAAATCAAGGAAGAGCATCCAGATAAAATATTATTTTACCGAATGGGAGATTTTTATGAAATGTTCTATGGAGATGCTGAACTAGCGGCGCGGTTATTGGACATTAGTCTAACTAAACGCGGTCAATCCGCGGGCAATCAAATACCAATGGCCGGCGTACCCTATCATGCTGCTGATGGCTATCTAGCAAAATTGGTCAAACTTGGAGTATCTGTAGCCATATGCGAACAAAGTGGTGATCCAGCAACTACTAAGGGGCCATTGGAGCGCAAAGTAGCACGAATTATTACACCTGGTACCGTAACCGATGAGGCTATGCTGGAAGAACGCCGGGATAGCTTGTTGATAGCGCTGCATAAACACCAGAATAATTATGGAATAGCCGCGTTAGATGTTAGCAGTGGACGTTTCACTATTCAACAGCTTACAACCGAGGAAGCCCTCCGTTCAGAATTAGCCCGATTACGACCAGTAGAAATATTACTGCCGGAAGCTTCCGATTTATTGAAAGATTATGATTTGAATGTTGGTATTACTCAGCGTCCATCTTGGCATTTTGATGTGGATAGTGCGACAGCCGCACTATGTCGGCAGTTTGGAACCCTAGACTTAAGAGGGTTTGGCTGTACCAACGTCCCCTTGGGGGTTGCCGCCGCGGGGTGTCTGTTACAGTACGTTATCGATACTCAATGCGGTTCTTTACCACATATACAATCTTTAATTGTTGAAAAAAGAGAAGATTCACTGATTATAGATGCCGCCACACGCCGCAATTTAGAAATTACAGATAGTTTGTCCGGTCAACCTAAAAATACATTGGCCGGGATAATGGATCAAACGGCTACAGCTATGGGAGGACGA
>JXSN01000521.1 GCA_001276605.1 Achromatium sp. WMS2 | reverse complement strand
ACCCCGCACAAACAACTGCAAAAATATTTAGCATTATTGACGGCTTCAAACCAAGAGCCGATTTAAGCCTAAACGACTTCTGGGATGGTGGTATTGCCCAGCCCAAAGGCACATATTCGCCAGTCAAGTTTTCAGGCATTCACGATAAACTGACAAAAGAATTGCTCGATGTTTACCTTGAAGAAATCTATAAACTGGAAGACACAACCAACAAAGCCAATGAAGTTATTATCATCTATGCCCATAAAGAATTTGAAATTGACCAGGAGTATTTGAACAAACAGCTACATAAAACAGCTAAAACAGAATTAAAAGTAAAACTGGTTTCACTTGATAATTTACTCGGTGAAAAAAGAGATGCGCTTTTTACATCAGATAATGCTGATATAAAAATCTCAAAACAAGGAAATAAATATAAGGTAGAGATCAAAATGTTTTTCAGCCCTTACCTTAAAAACAAGATTGATGACTATAACGCCAAGAAAACTAAAAAAGGCACGCTTGAACAGGATTTATCAAAAGCAGTAAAAATCAGCAGCAACGGACTTGAACTGATTGAATCGGTGCAGTTTGATACTACTCTTGGTAAAATTTGGAAAAGCAATCCTGAATTGGAAGACAAAGCAGGCATCAAGGAAAAGATAAAAGGTACTTATACTCTCGACACCGATAAGTTCAAGATGAAAATAAGAAATATTGCGGGGGACGAAATAATAATTGCTAGTAAAGCACGTAGGGCAGAAGAAACAACGTGAATCCTGCCTTTTGTTAAATTTTCTACTAAAGGTGATTGGCTGTTAAAAGCTCATTTACAAACTCCCGATGTTGGATACAAAATCAGATAAATCAGTATATAAATCACCCCATACCTGTTTGATAACGCTTGGTTTCTTTCCAGTTCTCCATAAATCCTTATCAAATGATTCTTTCAAGGTAAACATCGAGCAATTCTTTTGTCAGTTTATCGTGAATGCCTGAAAACTTGACTGGCGAATATGTGCCTTTGGGCTGGGCAATACCACCATCCCAGAAGTCGTTTAGGCTTAAATCGGCTCTTGGTTTGAAGCCGTCAATAATGCTAAATATTTTTGCAGTTGTTTGTGCGGGGT
>JXSN01000520.1 GCA_001276605.1 Achromatium sp. WMS2 | reverse complement strand
TCACCAAGCAAAAAATCCCTCTTTGTTTGTGGTTGTATGTACGAATTTTTAAGGTAATTCTGTTAGTATGCAGAATGGGTATGTTTGGGAGTTAGTATTTTTTTTAACCATTTGAGATTTGAGCTTTATGCAACGAGCAGTAGTTCTGTTATCGGGCGGTTTAGATTCGGCCACTACTCTGGCCATGGCTATTAACGCCGGGTATGTGTGTTATGCGCTGAGCATAGAT
Organism: Achromatium sp. WMS2; assembly: GCA_001276605.1. Lineage (GTDB taxonomy): Bacteria > Pseudomonadota > Gammaproteobacteria > Chromatiales > Chromatiaceae > WMS2. Next base: position 884 of record JXSN01000520.1, on the reverse strand, counting down.
TATGGACAGCGTCAGCGGGCGGAGTTGGATGCGGCTACTAGGATAGCAATTATGTTGCAGGTTGTGGAGCATCGTATCATACATTTAGATTTGGGAGCTATGGGTGGATCAGCATTGACTGATCCTGACGTGGCGGTTCCTACTGTGCCTAGTGTTGGTATACCAGTTACTTATGTGCCGGCTCGCAATACGGTGCTGTTGGCACTGGCTTTGGGTTGGGCTGAGGTCCTTAAAATTAAGCATATTTTCGTTGGTGTCAATGCGGTAGATTATTCTGGGTATCCAGATTGTCGTCCGGATTTTATACGTGCGTTTGAAAATTTGGCCAATGTGGCAACTAAGGCTGGTGTGGAAGGTACCAGGTTTGAGATTCACGCGCCGTTATTGCATTTGTCTAAGGGAGAAATTATTCACCATGGTGTGAGTTTGGGTTTGGATTATAGTTTAACTGTTTCTTGTTATCAGGCTGACCCGCAAGGACGGGCTTGTGGTTGTTGTGATGCTTGTCGTTTACGTAGACAGGGGTTTATTGACGCCAGGATTGTGGATCCTACATGTTATGTAGAATAACCATTGGTATTAAATTGTTTAGACATAGATACCCAGTATGTATGATATCTGTTATTGAATAAAATGCAACCATTTTTTTGTTATGGTAAATAAGTAGGGTACGCATCGCGTACCTAAAGGTCTCAAAATTTAACCCCAATTGCAAAAGAAAAGATCTTGAAAAGGTACGCTACGGGTTAGAAAAGGTACGCGATGCGTACCCTACAGGTTAGAAAAGGTACGCGATGCGTACCCTACAGGTTAGTACGCGATGCGTACCCTACAGGTTAGTTATTCAAACGTTGGAAAGGGGCTAAATATGCGCCAGGTTTTTT
>JXSN01000519.1 GCA_001276605.1 Achromatium sp. WMS2 | reverse complement strand
CTTCGGCTGCCAGAAGTGCGGGTTGGGTGTTGTGGGTGGCGTTGAGTTCATCGCTTGGACCTTCTTGCATGAGGTGCCAAAGATCTAGGTGTAGGACCTCCGAGGCTTCAGCAATAGTTTGGCGCACTATAGTGTACATTTGGCCTAGGGTTTTGAGCATACCTAGTGCCTGTGAGCCTTGCCCGGGAAAAATTACCCCTAATTTACGCATTAAAAAGATTCCTGTTGGTTTTTTGGGTATTGGCTAAAATTTAGTGTTACCTAAAACGTTACCAGGGTCGCACCCCATGTAAATCCGCCTCCAAAGGCTTCCATCAGAAGGTTAGCGCCGGGGCGAATCCGGCCATCTCGGACTGCCACGTCTAGTGCTAGAGGGATGGAAGCAGCAGAGGTATTGCCATGTTCGTCTATAGTCACGATTACCCGCTCCATGGGTAAATTTAGTTTACGAGCAGTAGCTTGGATGATGCGAATGTTAGCTTGGTGGGGAATCAACCAATCAAGCTCGGCTTTATCCATGGCACCCATTTCTAAGGTTTCTTCAGCTATGCGGCCCAGGGTACGGACGGCAAATTTGAATACCTCGCTGCCGCGCATGGTCATAAAAGGGTGTTGTCCAGCGTGGGGGTCAAAGCCTATGCCAACTCCAGCTGGTACTTCCAATAGTTCCTTATAGCTACCGTCGGCATGTAACTTGGATGCGATAATGCCGGGTTCAGAATCGGCACGCAGGACTACGGCTCCTGCACCATCGCCGAACAGTACGCAGGTGTTGCGATCTTGCCAGTCTATTATACGGGATAGTACCTCGCTACCTACTACTAATGCACATTTAGCAGTTCCTGTACGAATGAATTTGTCGGCTATGGTTAATGCGTAAATAAAGCCGGTGCATACGGCTTGAATATCAAATGCAGGACAGTTGCAAATTCCCAGCTTATATTGTAGTATACAGGCAGTGCTAGGAAAAACTTGGTCCGGGGTGGTGGTAGCCACTACGATCAAGTCGATGTCACTAGGACCAACTTGGGCAGCTGCCATTGCTCGCCTAGCTGCCACTTCAGCCAATTTGCTACAGGTTTGTCCAGGGACTGCAATATGGCGTTTTGATATGCCCGTGC
>JXSN01000518.1 GCA_001276605.1 Achromatium sp. WMS2 | reverse complement strand
GGTAGGCTTGAGTCCAAAACTTAATGGTAAAGAGGTAAAAGTAATACTTGCCAGTGTATGCTTTGATATAGCCTTTTACTATGCAGAAAAGGGCTATAAAGAGGCATTGAAGACTGTAGGCGATATGGGCCGCCTCGGTGCCGAAAGCTTCGTTTTCTACAAAACCGGATTTGATATCACAGTACTTTACAGCCAACATGTCGTACTCACCTAAGGACATTTGCTGCATAAGCATCTGATATACTGCGTCGTACCTGCATAAATCAGGCCTTGTTTCGTATATTGAACAAGCATCACCAACCAAGTATTCGCATATTCCATTGACTTGCAAATGCTTTAGCCCTTCAACCAAATGGATATGCCGACAGCATTCTCCACAATTTACACAATTAAATTTTTTCACCTAACTTACAACTCACAAGCATTCTTCGGCGAGACAAAGCGTTACCTAGTTAAAAGTTCGCGATTATAATGATTCTAATTGTAAAGTGTCAACTATATTTTTTTTGAATACTGCATAAAAAATTATTATGGCTAGATTCTGCTTATCCAATAATTTGAGCAACGACGGTGATGGGCAAAAGCAGTTCTTTGAATATGGTCATTTGGTAAGATACGATAATGGTATTTACGCGGAGTTGCGGTATGACCATAATAATACAGAGCTTGCTCTGCGGCGCTGGCATCAATAATATCCTCACCTTGGGCTCCGGCCATGACAAATTGGGTGTTTAAAGTATTGAGGTATTGCACTATTTTTGTTTTACTGACAATGCCGCCGCAGAGGTGATACAGACCGGTGAGGCTAATGCTAAATTGCCCAGTTTTGCGATCGGTGTAATATACCACCTCGCCAGTGGTAGTCTTGTTAACTTCCACCTGCGTAGCGTAGGTTAGGACTTCAATGCCATCTACTACCATACGATTTACCTGTAAATGTTCTGTGATATCAAATCCGGTTTTGTAGAAAACGAAGCTTTCGGCACCGAGGCGGCCCATATCGCCTACAGTCTTCAATGCCTCTTTATAGCCCTTTTCTGCATAGTAAAAGGCTATATCAAAGCATACACTGGCAAGTATTACTTTTACCTCTTTACCATTAAGTTTTGGACTCAAGCCTACC
>JXSN01000517.1 GCA_001276605.1 Achromatium sp. WMS2 | reverse complement strand
CCATGTTTAAGCATTTTCATAACTATAGGCTATAACCACCATTCGGATATACAATAAAATGAGTAATAATAACATTGTAGTTTTTTCTGGTCACATTGTCGATCGTCCCCAACGCCAAGTGCCCAGGTTTCCAAGCTCTATCGTACCGCAGGTAAGTCAGGCTATACAAGAAGCTTTAGCAACCATAAATGCATACACTGGTTATGCCGCCGCGGCCGCAGGTAGTGATATTTTGTTTCATGAAGCCATGCAGGCGAGAAAGTGGCGTACTCACGTGGTATTGCCGTTTGCGCCAGCAACCTTTGTCGCAAGTAGCGTGGATATAGGCCCAGATGGGGATTGGGTTAAGCGCTTTTATCAGGTTTTGGAGCAAGCCAACATCATAAGTTTGGCGCGCTGGACCGCTCAAGATCCCAACGGGGGGGGCGGATTATGAGCGGGGCAATCGTTTGGCTACGGAGCTAGCATGGCAACAGGCTCAGTGTATCGGCGGCCGCGTAGTGGGGTTAGCGGTGTGGAATCAACAAAATGGCGATGGTCCCGGCGGCACTGCCAGTATGATAAATCATTGGCAAAGCTTAGGGATTAAAACGCATATTATAGATATACGTCAATGGTATTAAAATAATATCAGTAGGTATAATATCACATTAATGTAGTATAAGTTTGGTTGCAATTAGCTAAAGACAGGGAGAAAACTATGACGTCGCGGGTGATTCGAGTCTTTTTATCCTCAACTTTCCGTGATATGCAAGGCGAACGGGAGCATATTGTTCATCAGGTGCTGCCAGAATTACAAAAACGCTGTCGCGAGCGTCAAGTGGAATTGATTTTTGTTGACTTGCGTTGGGGTATTACCAAGGCTGAAAGCGAAACCGATCAAGTCATCCGGCTGTGCTTAGATCAAATACGGCGTGCCCATGAAACACCAGTGTTTTTTATTGCTAAAGCTTCTTGTATAGCCTGACTTACCTGCGGTACGATAGAGCTTGGAAACCTGGGCACTTGGCGTTGGGGACGATCGACAATGTGACCAGAAAAAACTACAATGTTATTATTACTCATTTTATTGTATATCCGAATGGTGGTTATAGCCTATAGTTATGAAAATGCTTAAACATGG
>JXSN01000053.1 GCA_001276605.1 Achromatium sp. WMS2 | reverse complement strand
GGCAGTATACAAGAGGGACGTAGCCCGCGTTATCTAATCCGTGCTGATAGCCGGTTAAAACCAGATCAAGTGGTATTTTGGTTTGGAAATGGAATTTATTTCCCGAGATTAGGCGAACCCCCCGAGCTTTATGTTGGTTTAGAGTTAGACGGGCTGATCATTGCACCTCCAACCTTATCTGGAATAATGAGTGACCATGCTGCTACCAACGTGAATAATGTTGGCATAACGCAGCTAATTGCTACCGTGAATTATGCTATGGGATTTTACGCAGATCAGGGACGTCTGTTGCTTACGGCTGAAGGTTATGGAATTAACCAAGTTCCGGGATGGGTTGCAGGCGAATCTGCGTATTTACTGGTACGACGCGCCGCTGACAATAAGTTTGTTGCTGATTTTTTGGGAGATAAGACGCAGTTTATTACTTCAAGCAGGTATGATTACAATAAAGGGTGGTCTTTGGGTATAGCGCCGCAAAAAGGTCAAAATGGACAGCGTTTAATTGTCAGTCTATGCCCAGTCAAGGTCGGAGATGACGACGGAAACACCACGGTAGCCGGATCCAATGCTGGTGCTCCCAGCATGCATATTGATGATGATCCAAATACTCCAGTGTTTTACAGGTTGGAATTGCGTGCGATTGCTTTGCAAAGACTCGTGAATAATTTACAACAATGGACTATATGGCTAGATGATAGTGGCAGCCTAGCTAAACCTGATGACATTGAGTATAGTCCTAATACTCTGACGCAGCTATGCCTAAATGGCGCTGGATTATGGATAATTGGACCCAGTATGGTGTTTGAGAACGGAAATGCGACACCGATAGCAGTTAAACGACAACTCATTGGTAAGATTGTCGATAAAGAAATAAAAATTGGCAACCTTGATGCTTACCTGTTGCCACCTATCAATGCTGGATCACCTGGTTTGCTCAAGATTAAATCCGAGTTCATTACTCTGGGACCTGATGTTTACACTATTGGGCGTCGCGACCCTAACGGCGATGCGCCAAACAAGTTGGTATTAGATCATCTGGCCCAACCTAAGGCAATGCTATGGTCTAACAAGGCTACGCAGGATGCAAAGGATACTGTGGGTAACATTAACTTTTCCAGAAATCACGCCACTATCCAGATAGAGAATCAACATCTGCGTGTTGAAAGCCTGTCTAAATTAGGGGTATTGCATCTAGACAAGGACGGCAACCACCTAGGCAAAGTGGTTAATGATGGCGAAACTTTGCAGGTGAAGGCTGGGGAGCATATTCTAGTTGGAAGCCACGTTTTAAAGCTTGTACAGGCTAACGCCACTATTAATAACCATGGTGCCGAAGCGCACACAACCGCAGATGAGGAAATAAAATACTTCCCAGTAAATATAGATTAGAGTACATCAGTGCGCAGCGTGATAGCTACGCAGGACCTTTTTCACATAGGCCCTGGTTTCTGGATAGGGCGGTATTTTACTACCATACTTTAATACCGTCCCCTCCCCCGCATTATAAGCTGCCACAACTAGCTCCAGGTTATTATCAAATAAATCCATTAAATCATGTAAATACTTACTACCACCAGTTAGGCTTTGTCTAGGATCTAACCGATTGGTAACCCCATAGCGCTTAGCAGTAGCCGGCATAAGTTGCATTAACCCCACCGCACCTGCTGGGGAGCGCGCATTAGGATTATAGGCCGATTCGGCTTCAACTACCGCATGAATCAGATTTTTATTGATCCCTACTGCGGCGGCAACCTCTTGAATCATCACCTCATACTTGGCTCTACGCCGGGCTAGCAGCCTGCTGAGCCAACGTTTAGATTTTTTTCGCGGAACATTGGATATTTTACTCCCGTTCTCAGTTTCCATGACCAAAACTGGAAGGTGGGCGGGACGTTCGAAATTAGCATCTAACCGGATAAGACGCTGTAACTTATATTGTTGACCAACGTAAGGGTAATCAGAAAAGATAACGGAACCACTTTCACCAGTAGAGTCAGTGTATTGGAAGATGTTATGATCAGTTTGGGCTGGTATAAGCCAACAACTTAGGCATACGCTTAACCATAATTGCCGGAAACATGGGTAAGCAAATGTAGACGAGTTAACTACTATGTTTAAAGCTTTAGGAGTACTCTGGCATCTGGCCATCGCTGTCCCTAGGTTGGGTTGCACCTCGCTGCCAACTTTGGCATCCAGGTGATTATTGAAATTGGCGTAAAAAGCGCAGATCGTTTTCGAAGAATAATCGCAGATCGTTGACACCATAGCGTAACATAGCCAGGCGTTCTACACCCATCCCAAAGGCATAACCGGTGTAACGCTCGCTATCGTAGCCTACGTGTTTAAATACTTCAGGATGAATCATTCCACAACCCAATACCTCTAACCATCCCGTATCTTTGCAGATTCTGCAACCCTTACCATCGCATTTTACACAGCGGATATCCACCTCGGCTGACGGTTCGGTAAATGGAAAATAGGACGGACGGAAGCGTACTTCCGAGTCTTTTTCGAAGAACTTAGTTAAAAATTCGTACAATATACCCTTAAGGTCTGCAAATGAGGCTTGTTCACTTACCAGAAAACCCTCCACCTGGTGAAACATGGGTGTATGCGTAAGGTCAGAGTCACGCCGATATACACGTCCGGGGGCAATTACTCTGAGTGGAGGTTGCGCAGCTTGCATGACGCGAATCTGTACCGGCGAGGTATGTGTGCGTAAAAGCAGGCCGTCTTCAAAGTAAAAAGTGTCATGCATAGCCCGTGCTGGATGGTGTGCTGGAATATTTAGGGCCACGAAGTTGTGAAAATCATCTTCGATCTCGGGGCCTTCAGCAATGCTAAATCCGGCATTGGTGAAAAGCTGGGTAATACGCCTTAGAGTGCGCGTTATTGGGTGTAAACCACCATTATGTTGACCACGGCCCGGCAAGGTTACATCTATGCTTTCAGCAGCTAGCTTAGCCTGTATGGCCGCGGCTTCGAGAACGCTGGCGCGTGCTTCGATACTGGTTTGGATATCGCGTTTAGCTTGATTAATAGCTTGACCAGCTGTTGGGCGCTGTTCTGCTGGTAGTTTGCTAATATTTTTAAGAATTTTAGTAAATAGTCCAGCTTTACCTAAATATTGCACCCGCACTTGCTCCAATTGTGCAATATCCATTGCAGCAGCTACTTGGTTACCGGCCTGTGTTACTAAAGTGGTGATCTCAAGGGCGTCGTCAGTACTCATGACCTAGTCTAGATTATTTAGGTTAGAATCTGGTTGCGTATTGGCAACCAGAGATAAGGACTATCGTTATGCTGGATCCGGGGTCAAGGCAGCCTTAGCTTGAGCAGCTAGGGCGGCAAATCCTGGTTGGTCATGTACTGCCAACTCGGCTAATATTTTACGATCAACCTCAATGCCAGCCTGGTGTAATCCATTCATAAACCTGCTGTAAGATAACCCACATTCGCGAGCGGCTGCATTGATGCGCACGATCCATAGAGCGCGAAAATCACGTTTCTTTTGGCGACGGTCGCGATAGGCATATTGGCCAGCTTTGATTACGGCTTGCTTGGCAACTCTGAAAACCTTGCTACGAAAGCCACGATAGCCCTTGGCGGCGTCTAGTACCTTTTTGTGGCGTGCATGGGCTATTACCCCACGTTTAACTCTAGCCATACTAAAAATTCCTGTGTTATAACTTAGGTTAGCGGTGGTTTAACAGTAGGGCAACATGCGTTGCACTGCGTGGGTATCTGCTGAATGAACTAGGCTAGGACTACCAAGTTGCCGCTTACGCTTTGCAGACTTTTTGGTTAGGATATGCCGGCGGAACGACTGGACTTTCTTAAAGCGTCCGGAGGAAGTGCGTGCAAAGCGTTTAGCTGCGCCGCGGATGGTTTTTATTTTGGGCATTTTTAACTCCGAAGGTTAGTCATGATTCTGGTTGCGACACAGGCAATGCCAAGGCCAGGAGGTCGCAAATTATACCAAGAGATGGAGTACTTACACTTAGTTAACCAGTGGTAAACATTAGTTATTTTTTCTTAGGTGCTAGTACCATAATCATCTGGCGGCCTTCCATGATTGGTTTAGATTCCGCTATACCTATGTCTATTAGGTCTCTTTCTACACGCTGTAACAACTCTAGTCCTAGTTCGCGATGGGCATGTTCACGACCCTTAAAGCGCATGGTAACTTTGGCCTTGTCACCGGCCTCTAAAAATCGATGTAGGTTACGCAGTTTGATCTGATAATCGCCCTCGTCGGTCCCAGGTCGAAATTTTATTTCTTTTATTTGGACCTGTTTTTGCTTGCGCTTAGCAACGGACTGCTGCTTTTTCTTTTCAAACAAAAATTTGCCATAATCCATCACGCGACATACTGGCGGATCAGCAGTTGGTGAAATTTCCACCAAATCCACACCCGCCAGGACCGCTGCTTCTAGGGCTGCGGCTATGGGAAGGACTCCTACATTTTCCCCATGCTCATCGATTAACCGCACTTGCGGGGTTGTAATTTCGTCATTTAGACGGTTGCGTCTTGCCGTAGAAATAAACAGATCCTCCTGTTTGATATTGGTATCTTAATGTACTACTTTGTCCAGCAAACTGCAATAGCAGGTTATCCGTTGGGTCAGCAAACAGGGTTGAATTCAAGGTTAGGTGCTGTGCTTTCGGTACCATGGTTATGTTTTGCAGCTGGCATAGTGCTATTGGTAAGCGGCATCCTCAGTCAGCATTTTTTGGCTAATAGTGTCTAAATCGAAGCTTCCAAGATCTTTACCATCGCGAGTACGCACCGCGACGGTGTTGTTTTGGATTTCTTTGTCACCCACTATTAAAAGGTACGGAACCCGTGCCAGGGTGTGCTCGCGAATTTTAAACCCTATTTTTTCATTTCTTAGATCCAATTCTACTCTTAGGCCCTGCGATTTTAAGTTTTGCTGTACTTGCCGACAGTAATCCGTTTGCCGATCGGTAATATTGATAACCACCGCTTGTATTGGGCTTAGCCACAATGGCAATATACCGGCATAGTGCTCGATGAGGATTCCTATGAAGCGTTCAATGGATCCTAAAATTGCTCTATGCAACATTACTGGTATCTTACGGGTATTATCTTCAGCTACGTAGCTAGCATCCAAGCGTTTGGGCATGGAAAAGTCAAGCTGAATGGTACCTAGTTGCCATACGCGTGCTAGGCAGTCTTGGAGTGAAAACTCTATTTTAGGACCGTAAAAAGCTCCCTCTCCAGGTTTTAATTCCCATGCTAGACCAGTGTTATTTAGGGCTGTGGTCAATGCAGCTTCGGCCTGATTCCAAATTTCATCACTGCCTACACGCACCTCGGGGCGCGTGGATAGGGCCAGACCTATTTTGGTAAATCCAAAATCAGCGTATACTTCAAACACCAAGTCAATAAATGCGGCAACTTCTGGTAAAATTTGATCCTCGGTGCAGAAAATATGGGCATCGTCTTGTACAAAGTTACGAATGCGCATTAAGCCGTGCAGGGATCCTGATGGCTCGTTGCGGTGGCAAGAGCCAAATTCTGCCATGCGCAAAGGTAGGTCTTTATAGCTCTTAATTCCTTGATTATAAATCTGAATATGTCCTGGGCAGTTCATGGGCTTAATCGCAAAAACTCGGCCCTCGGTCTCAGTTATGAACATATCCTTGCGAAATTTTTCCCAATGCCCAGAACGTTCCCACAAACTGCGGTCCATAACTTGGGGGGTGTGTACTTCCTGGTAATTGTGTTGGCTAAGCTTAGTACGGATGTATTCTTGCAGTTTTAGGTAAATGAACCAACCTTTAGGATGCCAGAAGGCCATCCCAGGTGCGTCTTCTTGGATATGAAAGAAATCCAGGCTACGCCCCAATTTGCGATGATCACGCTTTTCGGCTTCTTCAAGCTGCTTGAGGTAAAACTTTAGTTCTTTAACATCACGCCAGGCAGTACCATAGATGCGTTGCAGCATGGGATTATTTGAGTTTCCACGCCAATAGGCACCAGCTACTTTCATTAGTTTAAAGCCACTACCAAGTTTGCCAGTGCTGGGGAGGTGGGGACCACGGCACACATCGAACCAAGACCCCTGATGGTATATGGAAACTGGTTCACCATCAGGAATGATATCTTGAATAATCTGTACTTTGTAAGTTTCACCTAATTCGGTAAATTTCTGTATCGCTTGGTCTCTATCCCAAATTTCTCGCACGATTGGCAGATCGCGCTGCACAATTTCTTGCATTTTGGTTTCGATTTGTGCTAAGTCTGCCTCTGTAAAGGGGGTATCCCGTGCAAAATCGTAGTAGAAACCATTGTCAATAGCGGGGCCAATAGTTACCTGAGTACCCGGGTATAGTTCCTGTACTGCTTGCGCCATAGTATGAGCGGCATCGTGACGCAATACTTCCAAAGCTTCCGCATCACTCTTGGTTATGATAGCAACGTTCGAGTTGGTTTCAATTACGTAGGATAAATCAACTAGTTTGCCGTCTACTTTACCAATCAGTGCCGATTTAGCTAGTCTAGTGCCCAATGTGGTTGCTAGATCTTTAATGGTTATGGGATCATCGAAGCTGCGTTGGGAACCATCGGGTAGGGTAACTATAGGCACGGCTAGAGTCCTCGGATTTTATCTATAATCCACGTTGGGAGAGCAACGATTTGAATTGAATCGGAGTTGAGTCAGGAGATTAAAACTTGGAACCAAGATTTAGGCTGTATGTGGTTTATTGTTTAACGCAATGGGCAAAGGTGTAGACGCGATTGGACTCGAACCAACGACCCCCACCATGTCAAGGTGGTGCTCTAACCAACTGAGCTACGCGTCTGGATACATGAATTAATATTGTATACCCTGTTTTAAAGTTTGACAAGATTTTTTTGTTACTTGATGTGATCCAGTTTTTTAGCCTGACAAAGGGTACATTATGCAGTTGTACCGTTTTGATTTGGCAACATGTGGCTGCTATATCCTGGAACTTTGACCATTAAAAATACGAGGTTCCTAGGTGGCAATGGTTAGGCTTAGTAGTACATATTTACACAATTATGCATGATTTATGTGCACTCTGTACCATTATAGTATCGAATTTCAAGCGTTATCATCACTAAATACCTTTATTCTTATAGAATAATATTTGTGTTACCTTTTTATTGTGCTTAGGTTGTATAATACTGTTCAAAACTAAACTGACTATTCTGACGATCAGTACACTCGTCACGCAACTACGGAGCTATACATGGCCTGGAATCAGTCTGGAGGCAACGACAAGGATCCTTGGGGTAATAAAAGCGGTAATGGTCCACCGGATTTAGACGAAGTATTAAGTGCTTTTTTAAGTAGAATCAAGAGATTATTTGGGGAACCAAAAAAGCAATCAGGCAACAACCATAATCCACCTAAGAGTAATTGGCTGGCCTTAGGATTGGTAATCGGGATCATCATTATACTATGGTTGGCAAGTGGCTTCTACATAGTAGAGCCAGCGGAGCGGGGAGTAGTGACTCGCTTTGGTGCCTACATGCGGGTAACCCAACCAGGGCCACATTGGCATATTCCGTTTCCCGTAGAAACTGTGTCTATTATAAATGTTGATCAGCTTAAATCTACTCGTCACAAGGCTCAAATGCTGACCCAAGACGAAAATATCGTTGATATTGAATTGATAGTACAATCGCGCATCCAAAATCCGGTGGATTTTCTATTCCAGGATCGGGATCCAGAAAAAACCTTACAGGATGCAACAGAAACCATAGTGCGCGAAACTATCGGCAAAAGCAAGCTAGACTTCATTCTCACCAGTGGCCGCAGTATCGTAGCGGACAGAATTCGTGAGGGCACTCAAGCCTTGATAGATACTCAATACAAAACAGGACTATTAATAACTAGTGTTAATATGCAGCCTGCTAAACCACCAGATCAAGTAAAGTCCGCCTTTGATGATGCAATAAAGGCTCGCGAGGACAAAGAGCGCACCGAAAATCAAGCCCGCGGTTATGCCAAAGGTATCATTCCAGTAGCTCGTGGTGAAGCAGCCCGCATAATTGCCGATGCTGATGCGTATAAATCCAAAGTTATTGCTGAAGCAGAAGGTGATGTATCACGGTTTAACGCAATTTTAGCTGAATATGCAAAGGCACCAGAAATAACTAGGAAACGCATGTACATAAGTGCCATGGAAAACATATTAGGCAGCAGTAATAGAATCATAGTTGATGTAAAGAATGGTAATAACATAATGTATTTGCCATTAGACATAAAGAGGACGGAAATTACAATTGATTCTTCCCCAGATGGAGGAGCATCAGCTAAAAGCCAACCTATGCCAGAACCTAACTCAGTTCAGGCTCCTATACGCACTGATGTTCGCATGAGAAAGGAACGGCCATGAATATAAAAATGCTTCGCATATACACTGTAGTGATATTTTTTGCACTACTTTACATGTCAACCTTTGTAGTACACCAAAGTGAAAGCGCTTTAAGGTTGCGCTTAGGTGAAATTATCCACATTGATGATGATCCTGGTTTACACTTTATGTTGCCATTCATTCACACTGTACTCAAATTTGATCGTCGGATCCAAACTTTAGATTCAACTCCTGAGCGATTTTTGACTAAGGAGCAGAAGGATGTCATAGTAGATTTTTATACTAAATGGCGTATTGCTAATGTTGCTCAATATTATCGTTCAACAGGTGGTGATATAGCCACTACCGAACGCTTGTTGGGGGAACGCATTAACACCAGTTTGAGAGATGAATTTGGTAAACGCACTATTCAGGAGGTAATTTCTGGAGAGCGTGAACAAATAATGGAATTACTTAATAAGGAAATGAATCTTAAGGCGGGTGAGTTTGGTGTAGAAATAGTCGATATAAGGATAAAAAGAATCGACCTGCCATCTGAAGTAAGTGACTCTGTGTATGAACGCATGAAAGCAGATCGAGAAAAAGTTGCCAAGGATTTGCGGGCTTTAGGGACAGAAGCTGCTGAAGGTATCCGAGCTGATGCGGATAAAGAGCGCACCATCATTCTGGCTCAGGCCTATAAAAAAGCCGAAGAACTGAGGGGAGAAGGTGATTCTAAGGCAGCTAATATTTACGCGGAAGCTTACCAGAAGAACCCAGAATTTTACGGTTTTTACCGTAGTATCAAGGCGTATAAAACAGTGTTTCAAGATGGTAGGGCCACCATGGTACTACAACCTGACTCCGAATTTTTTCGTTTCTTTAAAAACTATCAAGACCAAAAGTAAAGGATAGGGTGTGTGGAATCAGATTCTGGTGGCTCTATGTTTAACTATGGTACTTGAAGGAATTTGGCCGTTCTTGAACCCTTCAGGCTTTAGAGAAACCTTGATGGCACTTACCGAACAAAATGATGAAAATTTGCGTACTATCGGCTTGATAAGCATGGTAGTAGGGGTTTTATTGCTCTATATAGTAAACTAACATTATTATAGTTAAAATAAGAGTCTAATCACTTAAAATTCGGTAACTAGCTAACTATACAGCTGAGGTATCACGACCAAGCCAAGGAAATGGGTTCAAGGTCCTTAAATCCATTACTTCAATGATCGTTCCCACGCTCTAGCATGTGAACATTCCCTGGGATGCTCTGCATCCCCAACCACTAAAGCAACTGATAATACGTATGATATACAACAATTCTAGAACCAGACTTCTCTGTGTTGGCGAGCTGTTGAATCATACCAACCAAGTCAAGAAATTAGGGACCTATGGCCTCTAAACCCAATGCCTAACTGAATCATTCTGGCAGTTAATCTTTTATGCATGGAATTTTGATAATTAGGATATATCTCTTTGATTTATTTTATATAAATATTTATGCCATGTTAGTATAGTTATCACAAGAGTCAAAATAAACATTTACACAAGAATGATACTTGAACTTTTCATTATTTTATCGAATGTTAAAACTTGATAAGTATCCACAAATTCATAATATTGATAATTCAACCAAATATCTAAATAAAAATGAAACCGTTTGATCTCAGATGTCTATCTGAATTATGTTTTGCGTTTGCGGTGCGAGATGGCATACGCTCAGGTTATTCGCTGCATCAATTGTATGCTGACTTACTTGCTGGATTGACGGTCGGCATCGTTGCAATTCCTTTATCTATGGCTCTTGCCATTGCTAGCGGTATAGCACCACAATATGGTTTGTATACTGCAATAGTGGGCGGAGCTTTGGCAGGCATATTCGGCGGCTCCCGGGTAAATATCACAGGTCCTACTGCAGCTTTTGTCGTAATCCTCTTACCCATTACGGAACGGTACGGTTTGGGCGGGCTTGCCACTGCCACAATGCTTTCTGGATTGATTTTAATAGCATTTGGAATATCGCGATTCGGACAAATAATTCAGCTTATTCCCCATCCTGTCACTACCGGTTTTACTGCTGGCATTGCAGTCGTCATTGCAACATTACAAGTTAAGGATTTTTTAGGGCTTAGTATCACTGGTATACCCAACCATTATCATGAAAGGGTTATACTGCTGGTCCAGGCATTGCCAACGGCACATGTAGTGGAGTTTGGACTTGGCATATTAACCCTGGTAACCTTGTTGATATGGCAACGAACACCTTGGAATATACGTGTCCCCGCGCCACTTATGGCCCTGGTCATTGGGGGAAGTACCGGTTGGTTCTTACAACACCAACTGGACATACCAGTAGAGACCATCGCTTCGCGTTTCTCTTACCTTGTAGCGGGACAAACCTATGCGGGTATTCCAGCATTACCTCCTGTTTTTACATTACCTTGGAATTTACCTTGGGCCGATGGACAACCCAAAACCATATCTTTGCAAATTATACAGGCATTGATTGGCCCAGCTTTTGCCATTGCCGTTCTAGGCGCTATTGAATCTCTACTGTGTGCTTCTATTGCAGATAGCATGACTCGTCAACGGCATAATCCTGATGCTGAGTTGATTGGCCAAGGCATTGCAAATCTCGTTGCTCCTTATTTCGGTGGATTCGCAGCTACCGGGGCTTTAGCACGCACAGCCACCAATATTCGTGCTGGTGGTCGAACTCCACTTGCTGCTATTGTCCATTCTATTGTCGTGCTAATTGCAATGTTGGTCTTTGCACCTTTGTTATCACAACTACCAATGACTTCTCTGGCCGCAGTGCTGTTGGTTGTTGCTTGGAATATGGCAGATTTTTCCCATGTGCAACGTATCCTCCTGGTTGCACCAAGTAGCGATCGAATTGTATTATTGGTCTGTTTTGCCTTAACCGTACTGTTCGATATGCAGATTGCTGTGGGTTTTGGTGTTATTCTAGCTGGATTACTGTTTATTCGTCGTGTAATTAAGTTATTTGAAGTACGCATATTCTCTGAGCACCATCATGCTTTTTCTGAACCCTTGCCATCAGAAATCATATTATATGATATTGAAGGTCCACTCTTTTTTGGAGTTGCTGAAAAGGCTATGCACACTATGGCCTCTATACATTCCAAAGTGCGAGTAGTTATTTTTGACCTAGAAGACGTGCCATCTATCGATATAACGGGTTTAGTTGCACTTGAGTCTACATTGCGATGGTTATGGGAAATGAAGGTATGTGTTATTCTAGCAGCAGCTGAACAACCGGTGCGAGAACTTTTAAAGCGGGGTGGCCTCAAAAAAACCGATGGGGTGTTATTGTACGCGGCAGATGTATCCACAGCTATTCAACAAGCTCAAACTTGTTTGCTTGCGGGAAAATAATGGACATGATGTTCAATAATATAAAAAATCACTTTAAGCTTCTTATCAGTATTGTTTAGTATAAACACATTATTCATCAAAAATACTGCTGCGGTTGTTGTTAATGAATTTTTAAAGAGTGTGAATGTTGATTTGATATGCAAAAAAAACTTATTATTCTTGATCTAGATGGGACTATG
>JXSN01000516.1 GCA_001276605.1 Achromatium sp. WMS2 | reverse complement strand
GACATCAGGTTATACCTAATGCTGGGGTTAGGTTGGGCTTGAAATTCCACGACATACACCGGCCCAATGCCGTCACTGGGGGCAAACATGGCATCAATCCGGCGTTCACCACTTTTAAGCGTCGGCGCCGAAAATTGGTATTTATCGGACAGTTCGATGCCAGTAAGCGTGGTGAAAGCCTTCGGATCGGTGGCTAAAAATTGGTATATGGGCAAATCGGTCTTCATACTAGGTCATTCTAGCATGAACGATATGCATATTCAATAATACGTTGTGGGGACGCTGGAGCGCCCCCGGCGGCGTTCCCATGCTGGAGTATGGGAACAATCAACCATTCAATAATTCCTCAACACTTTTAGCGTCAAAAATCCCATCCGCCCAAGCTCCCAATTGGTCTGGAGTGGCAGCATCTAACTTTTCAAGTGTGGATGTGGAAAGTTTACCAAATTTACGTGTAATTTGGCGTTTGAGTAGTTCCAATTGGCCCTCGGTTTTACCCTTAGCCTCACCTTCAATTAGGCCAAATTGTCGGCCCCTAGCCTCACCCTTAGCCACCAATTCCTTATATGCTTGGGTTTCTTCAAGTGGAGTAAGCACGTGTAACATATTTGCAATCTCCTGAGCAGTATTAGTTTTAAATCGCTCCATAAACCAAAACTGTAAAATTGCTCCCAGATTATTACGAATTTGGGGATCTAATTGCGGGTTATTTACGGTCTGCCAACATTTTGGCGCCAATTGCTTTAAAATCGTGTTATCCTCTATGAGCAATGGGGCCAAGGTCAAAATAAATGGATCAGCAGATTCTGCAATGCGTTCAGAGGAGAATTTGTCCTCCAAGTATACTACCGCAATTTGACCTGTTTCCGGCTGCCACTGAAAATTCTGCTTATCCACTTTAGTTTCTGGAAAAACCAACACCCCGCGTACATCCACACCAGGATGTTGTTCCCCATATAAGGATATTTTCGACATCAGGTTATACCTAATGCTGGGGTTAGGTTGGGCTTGAAATTCCACGACATACACCGGCCCAATGCCGTCACTGGGGGCAAACATGGCATCAATCCGGCGTTCACCACTTTTAAGCGTCGGCGCCGAAAATTGGTATTTATCGGACAGTTCGAT
>JXSN01000515.1 GCA_001276605.1 Achromatium sp. WMS2 | reverse complement strand
GCGTTCCCTAGGTTCTACCAATAATATGGCATGCCCAACTCGGCCCGCGCGTCCAGTACGCCCTATACGATGCACATAGGATTCAGGATCGTTAGGAATATCGTAGTTTACCACGTGAGTAATTCGATCCACGTCTAAACCCCGGGCCGCAACATCAGTTGCCACCAGTATGTCTAGCTTCCCATTTTTAATCCTGTCTATTGCCCGCTCCCGTAACGCTTGACTCATATCGCCATTGAGTGCTTCAGCGGCAAACCCATGAGATACTAACTTCTCTGCTAACTCTTCCGTTGCATTTTTAGTGCGCACAAACACCAACATGGCGTCAAAGTCTTCTAACTCTAAGATGCGAGTCAACATGTCTAACTTATGCGAACGCGTAACCACACAATGGCGTTGGGATGTGGTTTCCACTGTCTCAGGACGTGTGGATACCCTAACTTCCACAGGGTCTACTAAGTGCCTTTTAGCTACATGACGGATTGCATCAGGTATCGTAGCAGAAAACAGGGCCACTTGGCGTGGTTTGGGAGCCTGATCAAAAATCCACTCTATATCGTCAATAAACCCCATATTTAGCATTTCATCAGCTTCATCAAGCACTAGGGCACGAATAGTCGCTAAATTTAAGGTCCCGCGGCGGATATGATCCATTATGCGTCCTGGTGTACCAACGATAACCTGTACGCCACGTTGCAGTTGTCTAATCTGCAAATTATAACTTTGGCCGCCATAAATTGGTAATACATGAAAACCTGGAAGGTGTTTGCCATAACTTTGAAAGGCTTCAGACACCTGGAGCGCTAACTCTCTGGTAGGCGTTAAAATCAATGCCTGAGGTCCAGGTTTGGTAGCGTCGATATTGTTTAGCAGCGGTAGGGCAAAAGCAGCTGTTTTCCCAGTACCTGTTTGTGCCTGCCCTAAAAGGTCCTTCCCAGCCATTAAATGTGGAAGCTAGACATACTGGTGGCAACTGATGTTGCGGCCCGGGGTTTAGACGTGGATCGAATTACTCACGTGGTAAACTACGATATTCCTAACGATCCTGAATCCTATGTGCATCGTATAGGGCGTACTGGACGCGCGGGCCGAGTTGGGCATGCCATATTATTGGTAGAACCTAGGGAACGC
>JXSN01000514.1 GCA_001276605.1 Achromatium sp. WMS2 | reverse complement strand
TACCCAAAAGCCGAACTCCCAAACTATATCTACGCCGTACTTGCCGCAACCGAAGTTAATGCCCAAACATGAAAAGTGCCAAAGAACTATTCAGCGCCGTAGGCATCCGCGGCGTCCTAATCCCAGCAGGTCGCCGCAGCATTCTCCTACCCAACGTAGCCGTAGCCGAAATCATTTCATTCAAAAGCCAAACCCCACCGACCCCCAAAGAAGACGCCCCCAAATGGCTACTGGGCCACATCAACTGGCGCAGCGTGAACCTACCCATAATTTCCTGGGAACGCCTAGTCGAAAACAGAGAACCCAACTGGCAAGAACCACGCATCCGCATCGCCGTCCTCAACACCATCAATGGCAACCGCAACCTCACCCACATCGGACTACTTAGCGCTGGCATCACCCGCCTCATCAAAATTCGCCCCGAAATACTAGAAGAAGACACCAACTTTCCCATCAAATCCCCACTAATCAAAGCCGCTGCCACCATAGCAGGCACCGAAGTCTGGATCCCCGACCTCGACCAACTAGAAAAACAACTCCTAACTCTACCTAGATAAAACCCACACCCCAGCCACACCCGAGAACCCAACCAGATGACCCAAACCATCGACACCGCATGGACCCAAACCCCACGCTTCAGCGTCGTATACCGCATCTCCACCACCCCAGACATGATCGAGACCATAGCCCAAGCCATCTGCCTCGAACAAACCGTAGAAGTAACCCGCACCCTCATCCCCCCCAACCCCATAGGCAACTGGATCCTAGGCAACATAGAACACCAAACCCAAATTGCCCCCAACACCTACCACGTCACCATCAGCTACCCCATAGCCATAGTAGCCAACGAACTTCCCCAACTCCTCAACGTCATCCTAGGTAACACCAGCCTTACCCCCGGCGTCCGCGTAGAACAACTCAACCTGACCACCGAGCTACTACAAAACTTCCACGGCCCCAGATACGGAATCACCGGCATCCGCAACATTCTCAACGCCCCCACCCGCCCCATCCTCGCCTCTGCCATCAAACCCATGGGCCTAAACATCAAAACCTTAGCCCAAAAAGCCCACCATATGGCCCTCGGCGGACTTGATATCATCAAAGACGATCACAGCCTTACCAACCAACCAT
>JXSN01000513.1 GCA_001276605.1 Achromatium sp. WMS2 | reverse complement strand
ATGCTGGGGATGTGTTAAGTCTGTATGCGGAAATGGATCAACATCGTGCAACTCGTGTCCGAAATCAATCGGATAACGGCAATAGGTTCACCTTAACAATGGACGATGTACCAGAACGGTTGCGCCATCACTTAAATCCACGTCAACCTGATAATTTAGATGACATTCTATAAACTTTAGATCATTTAATCGGTTTACAACAGGTTAAATACACGGTAAAAACTATGATAAACCGTATCAAAATGCAAAAACGACGTGGTGAGACCAGCCAACTAGCACCAGGACATTACTTATTTGTAGGCAATCCAGGCACAGGAAAAACCACTGTAGCACGTCTGATGGGTAATATTTTTAAAGCATTAGGTATTTTACAAAAGGGACATCTTGTAGAAGTGGGACGTGCAGATTTAGTTGGAAAATATCAAGGATATACTGCGCAAAAAACCCGTGAAGTCTTAGAACGTAGCATAGATGGAGTATTATTCATTGACGAAGCTTATCAACTAGTAATAGATGAACACGATAGTTTTGGCAAAGAAGCTCTAGAAACCTTAGTAACCACTATGGAAAATCAACGCCAGCGGTTATGTATTATTGCTGCTGGGTATCCGCAGCCTATGCGCAGCTTTGTGAATAGCAATCCTGGATTGACTTCACGTTTTGCTGGAGAGATTGTTTTTGAGAACTATAACGCTACAGAAATGTTAGCTATTTTTAACGGCATGTTACAACAAAAATCATTCACGTTAGGTGAAGGCGTTACTGAAGCTTTATTAACCATCTTTCGACAATGGGAACAAACAAAAGACCCAACATTTGGCAATGGACGAGATGTGCGAAAATTATTAGATGCAGCATGTGCGCAAATGGATAATCGCTTAGTAGATCAATGTGTACAGGATGAAGAAGCACAACATCAGCTAGAAAGAATAGATATAACTCGATAATCCATTTTTTATATTGATAACCACCAAGTGCTTAAACGTATTATTGAACATTGCAAAATGTTGGGTCTTTTGTTTGTTCCCATTGTCGAAAGATGGTTAATAAAGCTTCAGTAACGCCTTCACCTAACGTGAATGATTTTTGTTGTAACATGCCGTTAAAAATAGCTAACATTTCTGTAGCGTTATAG
>JXSN01000512.1 GCA_001276605.1 Achromatium sp. WMS2 | reverse complement strand
AAATTTCCACTATTCCACAACATTTTTATCCCTATTAACCAAGCCAATACAGCTATCAGTAAGGCCGCTACAGCTGGCACTAGCTTTGTGTTTGGATTTTTAGGTGGCGGCCCCCAACCTTTTACTATTACTAACCCTAGCGCCGGTTTAATACTAGCTTTTCAGGTGTTACCCCTTGTATTGGTCATTAGTGCTTTATCATCGCTATTATTTTATTGGCGCATTTTACCCCTTATAGTGCGTGGCCTAGCCTGGATTTTGCAACATACGTTAGGAATTGGTGGTGCTTTGGGCTTGGCTACAGCGGCTAACGTTTTCGTGGGTATGGTAGAGGCTCCACTTTTTATTCGTCCCTACCTGAAAGCGATGACCCGTGGTGAATTATTTGCAGTTATGACTGCCGGTATGGCTACAGTGGCAGGGACAGTAATGCTGTTATATGCCAAAATCCTAACCTCTGTCATTCCCAATGCCATAAATCATATTGTAACTGCCTCAATTATCAGTGCCCCCGCAGCACTAACGATAGCTGCCATAATGGTCCCCCTAGGTAATACAGCCACTGCTGGCAATATAATTAACGTTAATAATGCACAAAGCAGTATGGATGCTATTACACGTGGTACCATGGACGGATTAAATCTGTTCTTAAATATTCTAGCGTTACTACTGGTATTAGTTGCATTAGTAGATCTGAGCAATCAAATCATAGGCCTATTGCCAAACATGTATGATCAGCCAATTACCATACAGCGTATTTTAGGCTGGATCATGGCTCCACTTATGTGGCTAATTGGAATTCCTTGGGCTGAGGCTCAAACCGCTGGTACTTTGATGGGAACCAAAACAGTTCTTAACGAATTACTAGCTTACCTAGATTTGTCTCAACTTCCAACCAATGCATTAAGTACACGTAGTCGCTTGATAATAATTTATGCACTATGTGGCTTTGCAAATTTTGGAAGTTTAGGCATTATGTTAGGTGGTATGGGTACAATGGTGCCTGAAAGACGTACAGAAATCATTAGCTTAGGTGTAAAATCGATGCTATCAGGTACTCTTGCCACCTGTATGACCGGAGCTGTAGTAGGGCTCATTGTGTAGTTGACTTTATAAACTGATCCAGGTACATATA
>JXSN01000511.1 GCA_001276605.1 Achromatium sp. WMS2 | reverse complement strand
TGCTCGGAATCTAATACCTTTATATTAGTAATTACTGTAAGTTGAGAGCGGTAGGGTGAGCCGGTGCTAGGATCCAATATTGAGGCTAGAGTGGCACGGATATCCTCGGTAGTCAATACTTGGCCATTAGCAAATTTACGTTGTTCGGGTGGAAATCTTAACTTAAAGAGGTAACTAGTTGGCTAGACATGAATAACATGGCGTGCATGTAGGTTACTGACTCTTGCAGTGCAATCCAACCGGTATTAAATCCATATCGTAACACCACTACCAAAAATGTTACTATGACCATAACTATGGCCAACCAGGATATGGCACGCCCTATCCAATCGTTAAGCAATTCCAAAAATATGATTGTATTTAACAATATAAGATCGATTTTACTCTTTTTAATCCCACTGTTCATGCATCGTCCTTCAAAATATAACCAGCTAACCCCAAAGTATATTGACATATGTATTATCGTAACTACACACCATATAACGTTGATGTGTACCAACCAGATAATATACATGTCAACACCCCCTAATGGTATTGATCTGGATTTAGGTTAAGTAGTTACCAATAAACAAAACATAGTGGATAGTTAACCTAAATTCTATTATATTTAATCCTATAACTTAAAACCACTAAAAAAGTACCACGATACCCAATGGCCTGGAGGCTCAGTGCTTAACTCAAAAACCAAGCTAGCCAATACTCTTGTTTGCTATGGTGTTTATTCCATAAAAGCAATATTAACATTGATATTTATATTGTTATCTGGTTGCAGCGCACCGACTGATACAGCTAGTCTCCGTATGGGGCTGGCTAGCGCTCCAGTCAACCTGGATCCACGGTATGCTACCGATGCCGCCTCGAGTCGTATCAACGAACTGCTATACCAAAGTTTGGTAATCTTCAATGCCGCGTATCGTCCGATACCTGGGTTGGCTACCTGGACTCAACCTACACCAACTAGTTACCTCTTTAAGTTAAGATTTCCACCCGAACAACGTAAATTTGCTAATGGCCAAGTATTGACTACCGAGGATATCCGTGCCACTCTAGCCTCAATATTGGATCCTAGCACCGGCTCACCCTACCGCTCTCAACTTACAGTAATTACTAATATAAAGGTATTAGATTCCGAGCA
>JXSN01000510.1 GCA_001276605.1 Achromatium sp. WMS2 | reverse complement strand
CCCAAGCCCCACCACGCACAATCATGCCTTTACAATTGTTTTTATCTAGTATCAGTTTCAATTCCGAACCGTCGTATTTAAGGGTATAAACTGATCCAGTCCATTCATAAACATTTCCTAGCATATCATATAATCCAAAATGATTGGGCTTTTTCTCGCCCACGGGATGAGTTTTAACGCCTGAATTACCCCAATACTAAGCATAATCACCTAATCTATCTTCGTTATCCCCATGATAGTATTTGGTAGCAGTACCGGCTCGCGCAGCATATTCCCATTCTGCCTCAGTGGTTAATCGATACATTTTACCAGTTTGCTCAGACAACCACTCACAATAGGCTACGGCATCAAGCCAAGTAACATTTATTACTGGCCTATTCTCCCGGCCCCATCCCTCATCATTAGGCTTATCACGGCCTGTATGTTTACAAAACCAATCATACTCGGCAAAGGTCACCGGATACTCACCCATGGCAATGATACGATCAATTACCACCTCATGGATTGGTTGTTCACGACTATCTTCAGTACTTCCCATTATAAACTTGCCCCGGGGCAAAACTATTAAATTCGGGCCGGTGCCACCCCGACCTTTAACGCATCACAAAATTTCCGACCGGAGCGCGTCAAATCCGCCGGTTCCGCCTCCTGATGTTTACGCGCCGCCTCTTCTTCATACGGATTAGCATGAGGATTAGTATGGTTGCTATTAGGGTCAATTAATGCGGCAAAAGGATCAGGATTTATCATATAAAGATGTCTCCATGCTAAAAGTAAATTTCATTGAAAATTGTAACTGCCTACCAATCATTTTACTACACGGTATAGCGCATAAATAAATCATGAAAAGCATTGCACTGACAGCCATAACTGTTGTTTATGGGGCGAGTGGTCCTAGAATTTATGGCTGATCTAGTATAAATTAAATCAGGTGTTTTGTAAAGTTTTCACATAAGGCGTTAAAACTCATCCCGTGGGCGAGAAAAAGCCCAATCATTTTGGATTATATGATATGCTAGGAAATGTTTATGAATGGACTGGATCAGTTTATACCCTTAAATACGACGGTTCGGAATTGAAACTGATACTAGATAAAAACAATTGTAAAGGCATGATTGTGCGTGGTGGGGCTTGGG
>JXSN01000509.1 GCA_001276605.1 Achromatium sp. WMS2 | reverse complement strand
CTACGGGCAGGTCCTGACTCACAAGAATTAGCATATGCTACTCTATGTTCAATACCCAGACCAATAACCAGCATCAAGGTGGCAAGCAGCACGACCCGATACTGGTTACAAAGATAAATACGCATATTGCCTCCATGTATTATGGTAAAGACGTATAAAATTTCAGCTGTATCCCGATGGTATCTATTGCCTATGCTACTGTCAAGCTACATGTGACATATTTAACTTTTTTTGGATATTACTTATAAATCATATGATTAACATAGTATGCTTATTAGCATGTTAGCAATTATTTGTTCCCAGCCAAACTCCAGATGAGCACCTATGACCTCAAATCCTACACCTTAATGTTAATAGTTTTCAATAACTCCTGACAATGGGTGACAGCCATAAATTCTGCTATTAAATTGGCTGGTTTTTGCGAATCCGGTTTGGTAATAGCAATTATATTGCGAATACCATAAGAGCGAGCTGAGTGCAGCACACTCAAACTGTCATCTATCAACACCGTATGGTTTGGATCAAATGGTTCTATGGTTTGCAATTGATCCCAAAAATTACCATGTTCCTTGGGTATTCCCAAATCATGGGCACTAATAATCCTTTCAACATAGCCATCTAAACCGGTTTGTTCCATCTTGATAGAAATAGAACTGCGATGCGCATTGCTTAGTAAAACCCGGCGCTTGCGTATACCATTAAGTTTAGTCAGAAATTCAAAAATACCAGGATGGATTGCGATTAAATGCGATATTTCAGCTTTCAATGCAGCGATATCCAGTAATAATGTTTTACTCCAATAATCAACACAATACCAACTTAAACTTCCAGCCACGCTAGCATATTTCTGCAAGATTAAGGTTTTAGCCTGTTCCTCAACTAAACCATGTTTTTTAGCATAACATGCTGGTACATAATCTAGCCAGAAATAGTTGTCATAGCGTAAATCTAGCAGAGTACCATCGGGATACAGCTGAAATTTTATACGTCTTTACCATAATACATGGAGGCAATATGCGTATTTATCTTTGTAACCAGTATCGGGTCGTGCTGCTTGCCACCTTGATGCTGGTTATTGGTCTGGGTATTGAACATAGAGTAGCATATGCTAATTCTTGTGAGTCAGGACCTGCCCGTAG
>JXSN01000508.1 GCA_001276605.1 Achromatium sp. WMS2 | reverse complement strand
ACGGCATTATAATCCTTTTCAAGGTCTGCTACCTGAACATCAGTACCAACGCGTACTTTAGTGCGAACTTCTACACCCATGTCTATGATGCGTTTTATCTCCGCATCTAGCTGTTCTCTAGGTACCCGATATCCAGGGATACCATAGCGGAACATGCCACCTAGGCCATCATTCATCTCAAATATGGTAACCGCATGTCCTTTGCGTCGCAGTTGGTAAGCTGCGGCTAAACCAGCGGGGCCACCACCAACGACAGCTACTTTTTTACCAGTATCTGGGCCAGCTTCGAATTTGTAGCCTGCCGCAATAGCATTGTCACCAATAAATTGCTCAACCGCATTAATACCCACAAAGTCCTCAACTTCATTGCGGTTGCAACCGTCTTGGCATGGTGCCGGGCAGACCCGACCCATCATGGATGGGAAGGGGTTGGCATCAGTGGAGCGGCGGAATGCGTATTCCTTCCAGTCCATGCCCTTTGCTGGTGGTTCTTGTTGCCGTACAATCGCTAACCAGCCGCGAATATCTTCGCCAGATGGGCAGCTTCCTTGACAAGGTGGGGTTTTATGGATGTAAGTTGGACATTTGTGAGATGTATCCTGCACAAAGATCTTTTCGTGCATATCATCCCACACGTAGTCGCCGTCTTTAAAACGTCGCCATGTCAACTTGGTGTTCATTTCTTCACTAGATGTTGCCATCGATTGGTCTCCCTACAAACCTATTTTTATTAGTTTGTAAAATTCAAGATATGTCATTAAGTTGCGATTGGAATGCTAATCAGCATCAGTATCATCTGGGTTAGTTAAAACAATGGCATTGCTAACCAGCTGATGCACACTGACAATTTGGTCGCGCTCCATACCGTAGTAGGGCATGACCTTGGCAAACTGGGTTTTGCATATGGCACAGATGGCAGCCAGATGTGTTACCCCCGTTTTCTTTTACAACATTAGTTAAAGCATCTAAACCGGTTAAATCACCACCTTGACCTACGGCGGCTACTATCAAATCGGCTTCTAAAATCTCTGGATCCGCACCCTCGACCGGACTGGGACGACCATTTTTGTCTACAGTACAGGCTACAATTTTCAGCCCGGTAGCCCGTCCCGATTCGTCTTTGATCAGTCCGATAGGCAT
>JXSN01000507.1 GCA_001276605.1 Achromatium sp. WMS2 | reverse complement strand
ATGTTACACGTGCTTACTTCACTTGAAGAAACCCGAGCATATAAGGAATTGGTAGCTAAAGGTGAGGTTCGGGGTGAGGCCAGAGGCCGCCAATTTGGCCTAATTGAAGGTGAGGTTAGGGGTGAGGCTAGGGGCCGACAATTTGGCCTAATTGAAGGTGAGGCTAAGGGTGAGGCTAGGGGCCGTAAAGTTGGTAAAACCGAGGGCCAATTGGAACTACTCAAACGCCAAATTACACGTAAATTTGGTAAACTTTCCACATCTACACTTGAAAAGTTAGATGCTGCTACTCCAGACCAATTGGGAGCTTGGGCGGATGGGATTTTTGACGCTAAAAGCGTTGAGGAATTATTGAATGGTTGATTGTTCCCATACTCCAGTGTGGGAACGCCGCCGGGGGCGCTCTTGCGTCCCCAGCACGAATCCTTCAAACCTCCAACTCGGGTAATCCCTCCACAATCCGCAGTGTCTCCAAACTCACGGTTATTACCCGCAGTAGCAATTCCAGCGGGTACTTGGGATTAGTGGACCACTGGTTGGCGTCGTTGATTATGCCACTGGCTTTGTCAGTACGTACTCCTTGGCGTTCTACCACCCAGTCGATGGCGGGGCGCCCGCTGACGATGTAGTCATAGGAGCGTTCTGGGATGTTGCTGATTGTGATGTATTTATTGTAAATTATGCTAGTTAGATCCTTGGTTTTACCAGTTTTGGCATATTTCATCTTGGTGACGTAATATAGTTGCTTCGGATCGCTAGGAGCACTCGACTGGATAGTGATTGTTGCTGAATACATTGCTTGCTGGTCATAATTGATATGCAATTCTGCCAACGCGCGCCCGGCGCGGCTAAAGTGTTGAAAGTCAGTATAGGTTGCGACGCAGGGGATCCTAGGTAGTTGCTTACTGAGGTTGGCGGCGTAGCGGTGGCGATAGTCCGGGCTGTGTAACAATCCATATACGTAGTAGAAAATGTCTTCTTTGCTAATTGTGGTTACGGTGTAATAATTACAAAAATGAGCTAAGGCGGCGTCGGTGATGGCGTCGCTGCGTTCGGGGGCGGCGGCGAATAGGTCGTTGGCGGCAGCTGTTGTTGGTTTGGGATAAAGATACAGGGGAAAGCATTGGCCTTTCTCGATATT
>JXSN01000052.1 GCA_001276605.1 Achromatium sp. WMS2 | reverse complement strand
GCAAGTATCAACGCTACTATGGCCTCTGCTGACTTCTTGATCGCTCTCGCTCTCAAGATCTCCCCGAGTAAGAACATGTACTTTCGACCCGTGCCGTCAGGCTCTACTTGATGTGTCTTTCGGTGACAGTTGGATTTCGCGTTCCCTAGCACGCTCATCGCCCACACCCTGCCTCTCTGCCTATTTCTGTTCGTACGGTCGTGTCTTTGCCTCCCCCCTCCCCCTTCTTTCAGTTTCACCTCGCGGTTTCTACCTTGGGCTTTGGCTACGCTTTTTGTCACTCTATGCGGCAACCTCATTTCAGGTTGCAAGAACCTATCCCACTAATACAGTTTGGGTGTAACATATTGCTTGAATTTTAAGGAGGAAGAAACATGAATCTATCCCACTATTAATCTTCCTATCCATGTATAAATGATACCCAAGGTAAGAAACGCACTGAAACAGACAGATATACGTTCCCAACGTACCACCAATCTGCGGTATTTCCTTTGTAACCGGCAAACGCCCGCGCTCTGCTTGAAAGCGTGGTGTGTCGTTCTTTAATGGCCTTCCAGGCGGCTTTTTATCATTCCAGACTCGTTTAGGAATTTTGGGTCGTGTGCCTCGTTTTCTTAAACGCTTCCTTAAATCCTTACTGTGATAGCCTTTATCTGCTGCTAACACATGAAAGTGCTTTTTTTATCTTCTAACTTTACCAATTCTGGCTTTTACCGCATCTAATAATGGTATAACTTGAGCCCGTTCATCCCCATTAGCTGGGGTTGTGCAGCTAGCAATCGGCATACCAGCAGCATCAGTAATGGCATGTATCAAAATGCCCTTACCTTTTCTCCCATATGCAACAACTCCATCACCACCTCCTTTGCCAGGGGGAAAAAGAGCCATCTACAGCCCCATATTGCCATTGGATTTCGCCTCTGTTATCTGCCTTTCCTAGTATTCGTGATTGCATTTCCGCCATAGTGCCATCCACTTGCCATCGCTTTAGCCAGCGGTGGGCTGCGCTCTTTGATGCCCATGATTCACCGATTGGTACATCGCACCAACGACATCCAGTTATTAGCATATATAATAATGTATTCAATACTTTACGAAAAGGTGTTGGTGGCATTTCGCGTTTACGTTTTTCTGGAATAGGAAATAAATCAGCAAACATTTGCCATTCCGGTCACTAAAACCTTTAAATCGTCCTGCCATATTTCCTCCTAATCAAAATTGGAAAGTATGTTACACGAAATTATATTAGTGGGATAGGTTCATGGTAGGTTTGGGTAACGATAAGAACCCAACAGACCATACCATCAAAAGTTGAAGTTTGCAAGCTCACCCCAACCTACAAATTACCCTTAGGACTTACGCAGAAATTACGCTAATTATTTGATTTTATTGAGTATCATTTAATCAATGCTTCAAGCTAAATAACAACAATGCGTAAGTCTTAAATATGTTAAGCGGACTTTGGAAGTTGCTGGCATAGCCGTTAAAATTGCCTTACTAAAATTATTTTTCGGGAAATTTTTTTTAGTGCTGCTATGCGCAAAACTAGGGCCTGTTGACATTTGTTGATTTTAAAAAGGTTTTTAAATGTATAACTCGTTGATCAAGTTAGATTTTATTTTTAAATGTCAACACGCCCTAACGTTGTTCGATTTTTGAATGCATCTAGATTAGGGTAACAACTGAACCCCAATATCTAAACTTGGGGTTTCAAATATCGGGTTCTAATAAATATGGGAACAACACATCCTATCAGGATGACATTTAATCCACCTCAATTGCAATTTTTCAATATTAAGAGGGATGAAAAAATGAAATGGCACATTAAAACGGCAGGATTAATTCTTGCCCTATTCAGCAGCTTCACTGCATTTGCGGAACAAAAAACTTACCGGGTGACTGATACCTGCGTTGGCGGTGGCAGTTGTGTGTATGTAAAAGGTGTTAGTGGCATTACTTTTCGCGTGAAATATGGTGACTCAATAGGTGTTGACGTAGGTGATGCAGTTACAATAACATTTGATCAGAGTGGTAATGCATCAAAAATAACCAACGACTACACCGGTACAGCAGCAAGCATTAGCTCTTGGCAGAAGTACTGATAGACTTAGATAACAACCAAGGTAACCACAATAAATTGTTATCATTTAATATATTGTGGTTTAAAACCCCACCATAACTCATAGCATTTATTTGGAGAATTTTATGAGTGATATATACAATAAGCATTACAGTGATGATGGATTTTGGCAGACAATTAAGCGGTTTGCAAAAAAAGCTGGTGCATCGGTTCTGAGAATAGCTTTCCAACTGTACTATTTGGCAAGATCCCCTGCTACACCGCTGTGGGTAAAAACTGTAGCATTTGGTGCATTAGGATATTTCATACTCCCTATAGATGTGATTCCTGATGTCCTGCCAGGTGTGGGGTTTACTGATGATGTCTCTGTGATGACCACTGCACTATTAACCGTTGGTCAATATGTAACAGATGAAATAAAATCTATAGCAAATACAAAAGTCTATGAATGGACCGGCATGTAAACCATAGATTTGGAATGATAACGCTATTTAAATATCTGTATGGAAGAGATTTAAGACTGATAGGTATCGTTGTCTTAAGGCGGGAAAACAACGCAAGACCCGCCTTCTTAATTATCGAATATCATATGTAACATTTTATATTCATTCAGTTGAAGGCTATAAATGCTTACTCTAAAACGTTTTGCAGTTTCGCCGTAAGTAAGTCTTTCGCGTTTTTAGGACTTGCGCATTGGTGTGATGTAGCGTGAAGCATTACTTAAATGGTACTCAATAAAATCAAATTGTTAGCATACTTCCTGCGTAAGTCCTATCCTACACAAGCAAAATTATTGATCACCTAGCCGATATTCCGCATCAGGAATTATAACCATTTGATAACAATTATATTTGTATTTTTATAGCAAAAATAAATATCATTAATAATTAACAAGTTATATAGCAGCTGCGGAATATCGGATATGACATGCGGAATGTCGGCTAGGTTAATTGCACCTACGTTTTTATAAATAATAACCACATAGCCAGGGCTAAAGCCAGGCCTGCTGGCCACATGAACAAAGACTGGAGTGGTCTGAGACGTACAGTGTCGCGCACTACCGGTTCCAGTTTATCCAATGTGGCGTAAATTGTCTCTAATTCCTGAGTATCCGCGGCCTGGAAATATTTACCCCCGGTAATTCTGGCTATAGACTCCAGGGTTTTAACATCCAGATCACTTGGGCGTTGTAACAACATACCCAGCGGCGATTGAAAACTAGCTGCTCCACCTCCAATGCCTATGGTGTAAATGCGTAATCCAACTTTGGCAGCTAACTTAGCTGCCTCAATTGGTGCCAAAGCACCGGCCGTGTTAGTGCCATCAGTTAACAAAATCAATACCTTTTGTACATCGGGATTAACACGTAACCGTTTTATGGCAATGGCGATGGCATCCCCGATGGCAGTATTTTGGCCTGCTAACCCTATAGTTGCATCTTCCAACATTAACTGAATAGTATGCCGATCAAAGGTCAACGGTGTTTGCAGATAGGCTCTGGTACCAAACATAATTAAACCTAAACGATCACCAGTACGCCTAGCTACGAACTGTCCTGCCACTGATTTTACCGCATCTAAGCGACTAACATATTGGTAATCCAGCAAGTAATCTTCCTGTTGCATAGATCCAGAAATATCTACCGCCAACATCAAATCCCTACCGCTTATCGGTAAATCGACTGCCTGTCCGATCCATTGGGGTCTAGCCGCAGCCAATACCAGTAGTACCCAAGCGATGCTAGCCAAGAGCAACTGTGCTTTCTGATTTTTGGTCAGGCTCCCCTGATGTTGCAAAGGCTGCAAGTGGGCATAAAATGGCAGGCGTAACGCAACCCCGCCACTAGGCGGCAGCGACGGCAATAATTTCCACACCAATAACGGCAATGGTAGCATGGCTAGAACCCATGGCCATTCCAAATTAATCATAACCTTAAGTCCAAGATTGTTTGTGAACTAATGCACAATTTTGTCAAAGCTATTTACTTTTGATTGCTAAAATATTAGGCTGGTATTGTACCTGAAACTAGCTACTAATCTGAGACCACAAAATAATGTATATTTGGCTGAGAACACCCCTCTTGTTAATACTATGCAGTTTACAATTATTGCATAATGTAGCCCGTTGATGATCAATTACAAACGTCACTTCTAAACTGGCGGTTCTAATAAACTTTATGCCCTTGAGCATATCTACTTCCGCTGCACTATATCGGTAGCGGGTATCATTTAGCGTAATTTCACCACCGGAGGCCACAATACGCTCAATAGTCTTAATTATCAAGGATTGTAAGCGAAAGGTATCGCTATTGGTACTGATACGCACGCGCCAACTCACATAGCTAGCTTGGGGATTGTTATCCACTATATTGCTGCCATATTGCTTAGCCTCGACTACCCCCGGTATGGTGTTGACGACCTTACCAAAGATCTCGGCCCATTCGTACTCAGTAACCCCATCTAGACGCAAGTTAATCAGGGTTTCGTCAAACCGACGCTCTAGTACTCCACCGCGCCGGCCGCTGGTGCAATCCGGACAGCCTGAGGTACTACCATGCCAAGCGGTTAAGACTCGACCTACGTTATTAGCTGCTTCCTTTTCGGCATCAACTACGGCATCTTCACAGTCGTTACGGCTACGCATCCAGGTTTTTTCAAGACCTGCACCTAAGTCTCTGCCAGCGCTATCGTAGCCTTCACCTTCAATCCGCACGTGAATTTTGCAGATATCGCTCTGACCGGACGGAACCTGCTTAGTTTTAAGCCAAACCAGATACAATATGTCGGTATTGTAACGCTGGGCTACATCTTTAGCGGCTAACATGGAATCGCCGCGCGCCCGCTCTGCCAGGCGATTGTATTCCTCCATTTTCCACTCATGGGCAAAGGGATTAATAACCTCAAACCCATGGCGTGCCAATTGATTACTTATGAAGCGTTGGATACGACGATAGTGCTTTTGAACGTCAACGTCAGCAGCCCTTACGTCTGTGCCCTCTTCGGTGTAGAATGGCAGTACTACGATGCGGGTGGGATTAACGTATTTGACTAAACCCTAAACCAGGATAATATCACAATCTCAATGTATCCAACGATTGCTATATTAAAACACCTGGCATGGACTAGCAGACTTCTGGGGATGCTAGTCCTATTGCCTGTAGCTTCCTATGCTGATGAGTCTGAATTGGAGCGCACCTTGGATTTAGCTAGCTCCAGTGTGTTTTACAGTTTACGCAGTAAAATCCCGCAACAATCAAAGCCTAATATAGCCTTTGCTAATTTTTATGCGGCTAAATCTAAGCATGAATGCAGGCCATTGACCGAATTTTTGGCTGATGCCCTCTCGGAGCAATTTGTCGTTCTAAATAACAACCAAAGTGCTCCTTTTAGAGTGGTACCAAGGTCGGTACTGGGTGCGGTCGAAGACGAATGCAGTTATGGGAGTAAAGATTCGGCCTGTGACCACTCCAGCTTGGTAACTGCTGCGGATATTTTGGTCACTGCTGAGTGGAAAGATAACGGTAGCATTAGTATCTATGCAATTCATATGGATACACCAAGCCACTCTGGCACCGAGACTCTATACCAGACTACAATTAAGATAGGGTTAGAGGACCTGGCACCTGATCTGTACCAGTGTTGGACTGGGCGTGCTAAGTATGCTGCACCCAAACCGCCGGAATCAGCTGGGACGATTAAACCTCCAGGATCGGGTTCTAATGTACCCCCTTGGGGGGAAGAACCCAGGCCTCCTCGAAATGAAGAGCCGCCGTCACCCACCTCAACAGTTCGCGCCTGGCATGGCACTGCTGCCGATGTGGCGTCTGAAATTACTGATAAAATCTTTGTTACCATAGATTCTAAAGGCCCTCAATTACAGCTGTTGGCTAAATTCGACGGTACCACTATGTTTGGTACGATAGAGGGATTTGGTAATACTACCATCTGTGGTCCTAAGGATACAATCAGATGCTATGATTTTACGGGGACCATGTATCCAAATGACGTTGCTGTTAGTAACGCGACTAATCCGCATGCAACTGTGCATTTAACCCATTCCGCATCTTTTGGGGGTACGTTTTTGGTTGCTGGCACTTTCGAAATAGGTCCCAGTCCGGGCCATCCCCAGGGTCAAAAAGGTAAGTTGAGGCTTGAGTTGGCAGATTCCACTACTGCTGAGCGTTATAAGCTGGGCATGTTGGTCCGGATGCAGCGCTATCCTGCGGCTTTGGAGTTGTGTCAGATTATGGCTGAAAGAACCGAAAATAGGAAGACGGCGGGCTTTCATCGTGATTGTGGTACTGCACATGCGGGTTTACAGCATTATCCGGAGGCGGTGACTAGTTTACTGCAAGCTACTAAGCTGGAACCAGAAAACATCGAAAATTGGAATGACATTTGTGTGTATCAAACTCTGCAGGGTGCCTTTACTGCGGCCCAAAGTAGTTGTCGTAAGGGGTATGATTTAGATAATCAGCAATATCCGCTGATGGTGAATTTGGCTAACGCCTATTTGCTGGCTGGGGATTATAATATTGCCCTGGAGTGGTATCGAAAGGCTGTGCCGTTGATTCCCAGTCGCGAGGCTTTGGAGAGTGGTCCGCTGGCTGATTTAGCTGGTTTTGTTGCGAAAGATTGGCAAGTTGCTGATTGCAAGAAGGCGCGGGCTTGGTTGTTGCAGGCGTTTGAGGCTAGGTAGGATATGATGGGGTGGGGACGCTGGAACGTCCCCAAATGCGTTTCCACGCTGGAACATCTAGCGCGACATTCCCACTTTGGTGCGCGGAAACTATACAGGGTATTCGCACCCACGGTCTGGAGTGTGGGGACGATCAGTAGGTTCAGGCTACTTTTGGGTATGGTAACTATCAAATAAGGTGTTGCTATGGATTATAAGTTAGCTAAATTCACCGGTGCTTTGGGCAAGTTACTATTGGAGAAGAAATACCAGCTTGCCGTTGCCGAATCCTGCACCGGTGGCTGGCTTAGTAAGGTTATTACGGATGTTCGCGGTAGCAGTGAGTGGTTTAATTATGGTTTTGTTGTCTATAGCGATCAAGCTAAACACAAATTACTAGGGGTAAGTCCAGAGCTTATTGCCACTTACGGTGCGGTTAGCGCTGAAACCGTAATTGCTATGGCCCAAGGTGCTGTTGCTAAGAGTGGATCGGATTTAGCCATTGCAATTAGCGGTATTGCGGGACCGGACGGTGGTACACCTGATAACCCGTTAGGTACAGTATGGTTTGGGTGGGCATTCCCTGACGGCAGTACAAAGGCTAAACGCAAACTATTTCCTGGTCATCGCTCGGTGGTTCGATATCATGCGGTCCGGATCGCACTTATCATCACCACTAACATGCTCCAAAAATACCAGTAGACACTTATACCACTAATTTAGCTGATGGCTAGTGACAATACAGATATTAGCCACAGTTTGGGTTGTGCCTGTCCACTACTGAATTTTGTACCAGCAAATCCTGTATGTTTTCAACCTGCTAATACTTTTCAACTGTGGAAAATACGGTATCCGGCATCGGCAGCATTCCCCACCGGTGAACCTGAGATTTGTTCCCAGGTAGAATTAGCCTACGCCGCAACGCTTCAAATGAATCGCGACCGGTTTTTATACCTGCGCCGCTCCTGTCGCCGTATTCTTGGGGCCTACATGGCTGTTGCGCCCGCTGCTGTCTATATCGAATATGGTCCTAAGGGCAAACCCTACATTGCTTGGCCAACTCCAGCTCCGCAGTTTAATCTTAGCCACTCTGGTGATCTATGCCTGTTGGCGATTTCGCCACATACTGAAATAGGTTTGGATGTGGAACAGATCAAGCCGCGTGCTACCATGCTTGCGATTGCTAAGAGAATGTTTGATCCTAAAATTACAGATCGTCTGCTACGGATGTCAGAACCTCAGCAAATAGTGGCTTTTTATTGTTATTGGACGCGCTTGGAGGCTAAAACCAAGGCTAAAGGGAGCGGGTTATTTGATCTTAATTTCAATAGTACGGTTTTGCCAATGCAGGAGTACAGTTTTATCCCGGCAGCTGGATATATAGGTTGCATTGCAGGTTGTAGCAACCAGCTGCCATCCCCTGCACAGTGGCAAACTTTGGATTTAAATTGCTAACCAATTCATGGTTTAGGGTATGGGCCTTTAGGCCGGTGGTTTCCAAACTGCTGTTGGGGGCGCTGGAGCATGGGAACGATCAATGGCTGTGCGATTACGCCACGCTAATCGCGCCTCCAAGTATGAGAGCGATCGACAGGTTAATCGCACGTCTTGTGAGTATTTCCATATACCATAGCAGTAATTGGTGTCTGTGACTGGTACCCCTGGGCGGACTCGAACCGCCGACCTACCGCTTAGGAGGCGGTCGCTCTATCCCCTGAGCTACAAGGGCAATTTGACGGGATCCATAATATCAGAAGTCGCTATCGATTGCTAGTATCATTAGCACCAATAGCGACTGCGAATTTAATACGACCAGCGTTTGTACTAAGGTGAGAAGTTACAGTGAATAGCCACGCTCGTCGTGCAGTGAAATGTCTAGGCCCACGACCTCTTGCTCCTCGGTTACCCTCAGACCAATTAATATATCAATAACCATCAGTAATGCGAAGCTAATGCCTGCACTATAGATTAAGGTAGCAACTACCCCAATAAATTGGGCCGTGACTTGACCTGGGATTCCCCCCATGTTATCTGCTATACCCACTCCACCCAAACTAGCATCAGCAAATATCCCCGTAAGGATAGCGCCAACTATACCACCAGTGGCATGTACCCCAAATACGTCTAAAGAGTCGTCATAGCCTAAAGCCCGCTTGAGCTTGGTAGAGGCCAAGAAACACACCAAACCGGCCGCTATCCCAATGAATATAGCTCCCATAGGGCCAGCTGTTCCAGATGCTGGTGTGATAGTCACCAATCCAGCAACGGCGCCTGAGGCTATACCTAAAACGCTAGGTTTGCCATGGGATGACCATTCGGCAAACATCCAGGTTAATGCCGCAGCTGCGGTGGAAATTTGGGTTACGGCCATTGCCATACCAGCGGCATTATCAGCAGCTAACGCACTTCCGGCGTTAAAACCAAACCAACCTACCCACAGCATTGATGCTCCAATTAGGGTGTATCCTAAATTATGCGGTGGCATAGACACTGTAGGATAGCCTTTGCGTTTACCCAACATTAAGGCAGCTACAAAGCCGGCAATACCAGCATTAATATGTACTACTGTGCCGCCGGCGTAATCCAAAACACCGTAAGTTTGTAACCAGCCGCCACCCCATACCCAATGTGCGACTGGACCGTACACGATGACTAACCATAAGCCCATAAACCACAGTAATGCTGAGAATTTCATCCGTTCTGCAAAGGCACCTACTATCAAGGCAGGGGTAATGATGGCAAAAGTCATTTGGAAGGTCATAAATACGGTTTCCGGAATTGAGTTGGACATAGAGGCAACCGTAACTCCCATCAGGAACATTTTATCCAGACCGCCAACAATACTGTTTAAGGGCCCACCGTCCGTGAAGGCCATGCTGTATACCAGAATTACCCACAATAGGGTAACTAAAGCAGTAATAGCAAAGCATTGCATCATGACTGATAGTACATTCTTGGACCGTACCATTCCGGCATAAAACAGTGCTAAACCTGGAATAGTCATAAATAACACTAGAGCGGTTGAAGTTAACATCCAAGCTGTATTGCCTGCGCTTAAAGTAGCTACTTCTTCAGCCCCAAATGACGTTGAAAATACAGACGTCAGTGCCAGCAAACCTACGCTAATTAGTATTTTAAACAATAATTTAGTATTGAGTAACATATTGCGTTTACCTTTAATGAAAATGGTTAATTAAATTGCATCAGCCCCAGTTTCGCCAGTGCGAATTCGTATTACCTGATCCAGGTTGTAGATGAAGATTTTACCGTCGCCTATTTTGCCGGTATTGGCAGAATTCCGAATCGCGTCTACCACTTGCTCCACCATATCCTCGGTCACAGCGGCCTCGATCTTAATTTTGGGCAAAAAATCAACTACATATTCAGCCCCCCGATACAACTCTGTATGCCCCTTCTGACGCCCAAAACCTTTTATTTCGGTTACGGTGATTCCCTGTACTCCGATTTCTGACAAGGCTTCTCTAACGCTATCTAACTTAAAGGGCTTGATGATAGCTGTGACAAATTTCATACCGAAAACTCCACTTCTGGTTATCTTGCTACATACTGTCTTGTAACAGGCTTGGCGATAAGTTGCCAAAACTGATTATCTTTATGATAAGCAAATTTCATGCCAATGCATCAGCCAACAGACCGGTACTACTTATTAATTGGTTAGGTTAGAAATGCCGGAGCGTCTAAATCTGCATTCTCAGGTTAGGGTGTAGGCACGATCAAGATGCGGAGGTTGGGGTGTGCGAATGGCTGTAAAGGTGTGTGGATTTGGAGTGAGAGCCAACATCTCAATTTATGTTGATACACCATTTAGGAGGCTGTTACGATTATTATTTTCGCAATTAAGTTAAGAGGTTATAAATACTTGGATCAATCCCATGGCAAACCAATTATACCTAAACATTAACGTCGCTGGTATTTAAGATTTCTGCACTATTTTAGTGCAATGAACATCATTAACCCCTAATTCGCCTCCGCCTAATTAGCAGATGCATTATAGCTTGAACATTACCATTGCATTTGTTGATATCTAGCATACTTGCTAATTATCATTTAGTTGTATAACTTTATTGCAATTTGCAACTTATTCTCTATGGTTGAGATAAGAACTTAATAAATAAAGATTTTTCCTGTCACGATACGAATTAATTAGTAAATTTATTTTAGAAACAAATACTGATTAATATGAAACAATATGAATAATCCAAAGGGTTACTTATGTAACATATTGATGCTTAAAGAATACAGTTGCCAATAACATACAGCCTTGTTAAATTTAAGTGTCTTTATTAATTTATAGCAAAAAAATATAGCGAAGTGACTGTATTGTTGTATTAATGTATAAATTAATATTTCATTAATTGTTAATTATAGTGTTATGGCATGTAATCCAACTATAGGTACTCAACTATGTGCACCTTACCTGATTGCCACAAGGAGTTGCGTAATATGGCCTATATTCTATAAAGCCTGAGGGCGAGGGGCTAACTATGCGCAATAAATCCAATGTAATAGGTATGTACCATGATTGGAGTGTATCTCACGAAACTAACATGGTAACCCTTGACGAAGAGGCCTTTTTGGGGGTAATAGAACATCTTAAGGAAGAATTTGGCGACTATGCTGATCCTATGCTGTATAGATGGAATCACCAAGAGCAAGATGACTGAGTGAGTTCAGACAGAATTTTTGCGTAACCACATTGAGGTAATCAAAACTGCAATTAAATGCCAAGGGGCTAGCGTTATCGGAGTATTACCGTAATTTATTATATTCCGGCAAACCAACATCTCCGCCCTGAAGTGGGCGGGGAGAGTACAGTTGTATTATAACACTGTACCAGGTTCCTTAAGTACTCTCAGATTAGTTGTTCTGAATCACAATACTTGGGAAGCGAGTAGCATAATCTTTGGACTGTAAAGCCAACTTGGCCGTAGCCCGTCTAGCAATGCCCCGATATGCCTGTGAAATAGCGCACTCTGGATCAGCAGCTACCGTGGGTTTACCGCCATCAGTTTCTTCTCTAATGCGAATATCCAAGGGTAATTGGCCAAGCAAATCAACTCGATACTGGGTAGCCATGCGTTCGCCGCCCCCAGATCCAAAAATTGCCTCCTCGTGTCCACAATTGGAGCAAATATGGGTACTCATGTTCTCAACTATGCCCAATACCGGAACC
>JXSN01000506.1 GCA_001276605.1 Achromatium sp. WMS2 | reverse complement strand
TAATGGTTTGATCACTGCCATACAAGACTAATTCTTTATGTTTATCGGACAATTGTTTCCACGCTCGATCTAGACTGAATTCATAGTGAGCAGCTAAAGCCTGTAATTGTTGAAAATAGTAACTACAGTGATATACATCCCAACCTGGTATAGCGCCACCGGATAAACTTAGTTCAGGATCAGGTAAATCATCACTGGCGTTTGACACCCTATATGCAGAGGGGCAAAGGCGTTATGTAGAATCATTATCTTCCTATGCCCGCCAGTTTTTATCTGTGATGCCTAAACCTGATGTTGACCATATTGAGGGATTATCACCTGCAATATCCATCGAGCAAAAGACTACCTCACACAACCCACGCTCTACCGTAGGAACAATTACAGAAATTCATGATTATTTACGTTTACTCTTTGCCCGGGTAGGTACACCACATTGTCCAGAACATAATCTGCCTTTAGATGCCCAAACAGTTGGGCAGATGGTGGATCAGGTATCTAATCTACCTAATGGTACTAAGCTGATGTTGTTGGCACCTATGGTAACCAATCGCAAGGGGGGCTATCGTGCTTTATTTCAAGAATTAGCTGCCGAGGGATTTCCACGAGTTCGGATTAACAATGTTGTGTATGAAATGGATAATATTCCAGAACTTAAGGCGGGAATTAAACACAGTATTGAAGTAGTAGTGGATAGATTTAGGGTTCGTCCAGGCTTAAGATTGCGGCTTATTGAATCATTTGAAACCACACTGAGATTAGCATCTGGTGTTGCTAAAGTGGTAGCTATGGATGAAAGTGGTATTGAGCTATTATTTTCAGATAAGTTTGCTTGTCCGTATTGTGGATATAGTTTAATCGCACTAGAACCACGGTTATTTTCTTTTAATAACCCGGCCGGTGCTTGTCCCACTTGTGATGGTTTAGGGGTGGAACAAAAATTTGATCCTAACAAAATAGTAGTTGATCCTGAACTAAGTTTATCCGGTGGCGCTATACCAGGTTGGGATGTATATCACTGTAGTTACTATTTTCAACAATTACAGGCTTTAGCTGCTCACTATGAATTCAGTCTAGATCGAGCGTGGAAACAATTGTCCGATAAACATAAAGAATTAGTCTTGTATGGCAGTGATCAAACCATTA
>JXSN01000505.1 GCA_001276605.1 Achromatium sp. WMS2 | reverse complement strand
AACCCATGGGCAATAGGGCACAGATTATGGTGATAGTAGCAATTATAGTAGGATTTCCTACTTCATCCACGGCACGGGCAGCTTGCTCAATTGAGGTTTTGCCCACTTCTAACCAATGGCGAAAGATATTTTCCACGACCACGGTTGCATCATCCACTAGTATACCTATGGAGAAGATAAGAGCAAATAAACTAACACGGTCAATAGTGTAAGATACGGCCATGGCCCACCATATGGTTAGCAAAATTACCACTGGGATTACCGTAACTACTACAAACGCGGCCCGCATTCCTAAACCAACTAGACAGAGAACCGATACAATAAGCACTGCTTCAAACATAGCCTGCAACAGCTCGTTAACCTTATCGTTAGCTGTTTTACCATAATTACGAGTGATCTCCACGTGCACATTAGAGGGTATCAGCGCTGTACTCTTAAGTTGCTCCAATTTAGCCAACACCGCCCCAGCTACGTCAACACCGTTGGTTTTTTCCTTCTTGGCGATGGACAGGGTAACTGCCTGCTCATTTTCCGCTTTGTTGGGCCCATCATAAGCGGGGCCTGTAGAGTGCGTAACTACCTGCTGTACATCTTCGGGCATGTGCCTGACTGCAGCTACATCATCCAAATAGATGGGATTACCCGCTTGAGTACCTACCACCAACCGGGCTACATCCTCGGCTGTCCTTAAGAAAGCGCCTGAATAAACATTGTAGGCAGAACCTCCGGATTCAGTACCCCCCGGTGGCTAATTCAGAATTAGCGCTCCTGATGGTGCCAGCAATACGATCCAAAGTGATACCGTAGTTTGCTAACCGTTCCATCAACACTTCTACGCGAATTTGTTCTTGACGACCACCGGTAACAAAACCTTTACCAGTGTTTTTTACCGAACCTAACTCCTGCAGTATGTTTAGAGCCAAAGCGCGCAATCCGCTATCGTC
This sequence comes from Achromatium sp. WMS2, assembly GCA_001276605.1. Classification (GTDB taxonomy): domain Bacteria; phylum Pseudomonadota; class Gammaproteobacteria; order Chromatiales; family Chromatiaceae; genus WMS2. Next base: position 203 of record JXSN01000505.1, on the reverse strand, counting down.
TACATCTCTGGACCAGAGTGTGGCGGTTACGACAGGAACGTCATCAACACCCCAGTAACACCCATGTTACTGGTAGGCTGTCTATTTATCGGATTAATGGGATTATTTTTTACCCCTAGGCAAGAAGATCCACAAATTTCCGTACCAATGATCGATCTTTTTGTGCAATACCCTGGAGCCTCGGCCCAACAGGTAGAAAGCCT
>JXSN01000504.1 GCA_001276605.1 Achromatium sp. WMS2 | reverse complement strand
TGTAGGAAAATATAGCTAAGGCAATTAGGATGATAGCTGGTAGGCCTTGCTCAAATGTGGCTTCTAGAAAGTCGTTGTGGGCGCTATTGATCCTTACCTGGCCCAATTGGAGGGTTTGGAATGCTGGGTATACGTAGGGGAAGGTGCCGGGTCCACTTCCCAGTGGGAAGAAGCGTCCTATAACGTCTAAGGTGTTAGTGAATAGGGCGTCAATATAGGGACCGCCAAATTGTCCGTTTGGTAGGCTCATGCTATGGATTACCAACAAGTCTATAGTAGTATCTGGTGGTCTGGTATCGTAATTGGGCGATACAACCAGGCGTGCTTGAGGTAACCATTCACAACTATTCACATTAAATGCGTTCATGATGGCAATTTAATAAGTTTGGTTGGGTATCTACACTGCATGCTATAATTTATGTGATCTTAACCCCACAAGGCTCGTAGCCAGCCGCCTTTACGCACTGTGTCTTTTAACATGGGTCTATGATCTTGGTAGGCCAACGCTGGGACGACGGTGTCAGGATTGGCATTGGCTAACACGGCTTGGGGGCGGTCTAGTACCATGCGCTGTGCTTCTGCGTCCCCAACATATTTGGCGGCAGCTGCGCAGCCTTCGGCTAAACGGGGGACACGTCGGTGCGTATCATGGGCATCGCTGGCAATAACGTGTACTATGCCGTCATTCAGCATTTGCTCAGCTAAATATCTAGGAGTTCTGCCAAATCGTCCCAAAATAGCGCCGGAGGTAATTTGAATCCAAGCGCCTTCGTCGGCTGCCTCTAAAAAATCATCATAATATTCGTCAGCCCAGGTTAGACGTTCCGGGTGGGTTATTAGTGGGATATAGCCGGCGGATATTATACTGGATACTATGTGTACAAATTGGGGGGGGCGTGAGTGGTGTGATGGTTCCAGTAAAAAATATCTGGTGCTGTTTAGGGTAGGTATGTTGCCGTTTCTGATGTTGCTGAGCATATTGGGTACGAGGTGGGTATCGGCACCGTGAGTGAGCTTTAATTTGATACCAGAATCATTTATATGCTGTTGTAAACTGCTTACGGCTGCAAAAATCCCTTTAGCTTCATTTTCGTACACCCCTGGATAGGCATGGGGGGTACAGGCAGTATGGGTAATTCCATCCTGTT
>JXSN01000503.1 GCA_001276605.1 Achromatium sp. WMS2 | reverse complement strand
GCCTCCGACTCTGGCGAACCCATCATAAAACTACCCGCTGGGATATTCACCATTACGGGTTCAAAGGCTTGGCGAGCTGCTACCACAGGAGCTGTATAATGAGGAATAGGAATATTGGTTGTATTATGAAAACGCTGGGCAAGAAAATTATTTAAATTTAACTTACTAAATAATACCACCCCACCGGCAAGACAGGCTACTATTAATAATACTTTTAGACAGTTAGGACAACGTTTTTTAGCTGGTTTGGATTTAACCAGTAACTTTTTTAATTCCAATGCATCGGCAGGACGTTGGGCACGGGGTAAAAATACACAACTATGAATGGCCTCCTTAACCGGTTTTAGTACTGGCAGGGCCTTGATCTCAGCCGGATAATTCAACGCTTTTAAGCCACCAGCTAACAATTGCCATAATATTACCCCCAACGCATATACATCATCCGAAGTATGGGCTGGGAGCTGCTGCTGTTGCTCCGGCGACATATACCCAAAGGTACCGTAACCGGCCACAGTAAAACTAGCCTGCGTATTGCGTTGTTTAACATCCTGATCAGCCAATATTTTACCAATACCAAAATCAGCAATATGCGGTTGTGATTGCTGATCTAGTAAAATATTCGCCGGTTTGAGGTCTCTGTGAACAATATTTAAACTATGCACCTGAATCATAGCGTCTAATATTGGCTCAAATATACCCCAAGCAGCAGCCCAATTCAGCGGTCCTAAACGCATCCGGCTTTCTAACGTACCACCATCGATATACTCAAAAGCCAACCAATAGGGCATAGCGGTTAATTGCAGATCTAACAGGGCTACTATATGTCTAGTTTGTTTGGTATTAGCTGGCAATTGCCGGCGTAGAGCATAAAGATTACTGGCCTCACTTTTAAGAATTTTAGCACTAGTTTCATCTTGGCATAATTTCACCGCCCAGGGTGGCTGATCATCTAAATAACGATGCCGTGGGGGGGGGTGGTATTATTTAGTAAGTTAAATTTAAATAATTTTCTTGCCCAGCGTTTTCATAATACAACCAATATTCCTATTCCTCATTATACAGCTCCTGTGGTAGCAGCTCGCCAAGCCTTTGAACCCGTAATGGTGAATATCCCAGCGGGTAGTTTTATGATGGGTTCGCCAGAGTCGGAGGC
>JXSN01000502.1 GCA_001276605.1 Achromatium sp. WMS2 | reverse complement strand
GCCCTAACGCAAACTATTTTTCCAGTATGGGGAAGTATTAATAATACGCCTAGTTGGATGCGCCTAGGTAAATTTTTAGCTTGGGGACAGTTTTTATTCACTAGTTTAGCCTTTAGCAGCTTATTATACTGTTTTCTCAATGATGACTTTTCAGTACAATATGTAGCCTATAATTCTAACACTAAATTGCCAACCATCTATAAAGTATCCGCCATCTGGGGTGCTCATGAAGGTTCGATGCTATTGTGGATTTTGCTCCTGAGCAGCTGGGGCACAGCGGTAGCCACCTTTGATCGGCAATTATCCCAATTAACCATGGCTAGACTATTGTCGGCATTAGGCTTTGTTACCTTAGGCTTTTTAACCTTCATCATCTTTACCTCCAATCCTTTTATGCGTACCTTTCCCATTCCCACGGAAGGTCGGGACCTTAATCCATTGTTACAAGACCCAGGCCTAGCCTTACACCCACCTCTACTATACATGGGCTATGTAGGATTTTCCGTAGCTTGGGCTGCTGCGGTGGCAGCACTGATCAGTGGTAAATTAGACGCAGCTTGGGCACGCTGGTCTAGACCCTGGACACTAGCAGCTTGGATTTTCCTAACTTTAGGCATTGTTTTAGGAAGTTGGTGGGCATATTACGAATTGGGTTGGGGCGGCTGGTGGTTTTGGGACCCAGTTGAAAATGCCTCATTGATGCCATGGTTACTAGGCACAGCATTAATACACTCACTCGCAGTTACAGAAAAACGCGGTGCCTTTAAAAATTGGACTGTACTTTTGGCTGTCGGCGCCTTCTCGCTAAGTTTACTTGGTACATTTTTAGTACGATCTGGAATTTTAACCTCAGTACATGCTTTCGCCACGGATCCTGCACGTGGCATGTTCATCCTAATCTTCCTATGTCTGGTGATCGGAGGCTCTCTAGCCCTATATGCATGGCGGGCACCAACTGTTCCACTCGGTGGCAATTTTGTGTTAGAATTATAGGCTACATATTGTACTGAAAAGTCATCATTGAGAAAACAGTATAATAAGCTGCTAAAGGCTAAACTAGTGAATAAAAACTGTCCCCAAGCTAAAAATTTACCTAGGCGCATCCAACTAGGCGTATTATTAATACTTCCCCATACTGGAAAAATAGTTTGCGTTAGGGC
>JXSN01000501.1 GCA_001276605.1 Achromatium sp. WMS2 | reverse complement strand
CAGTTACCGCGAAGAAGGTAAGGCTATAGCCAGCATGTATGCGCGTAAGCTGCGTTTTGAATTGGATAAGCTTGCTATCAATGGTGGCTACTTTAGGAATGTGTTACACCTCATCAGGGATGGCAATCAGGAGTTGCTACAAGAAACCATGGATCAGTATACCTATTCGGTACCACTTAACCTGGGGCATTTTGGAATAGATTAGGGCATGAAAGCGTCCTAAATATCCTACACCTACGACTCCAACTCTTAGTAGTTGTGACATTTTCAGTGTTGACCCTTGAATTGGGCAACTAAATTCTTGGGTGCTGATCCAGGCTCCCATGGCGGTACGCCGATGGCATGGGAATTTTTGGCCATCAACATACCATCCACGCTGTACCAACGCAGTTGGTAGGCAATGGTTGCTGTTAACCCAATAAATACAACTAACAACAGGACTACGAATGGGTCCATTTTATGATATGAGTGTTTTGAAATCATGTCGGATGATTAACTTGCGTTGTAATTAACCATTTAAAAATGATCAGTAATAGCCGTCATAAAAATTACTACTAATCTCTAACGTAAACGTTTTACTATATTTGGCTTGAGCAACAGACAGAGCCAGATCTAATCTGGTTAACGATTCGCGGTACCTTTTAGTCTGCATTAATCTGGATCTGACTCTGCACCTTTATATAAGTGAAACATGAATTGGCTAAATACTCAAGTATTGCAAGTGAATTATGTCACACAATGCATTTGAGCTAATACGCACTGTGCAATATTGGTTAATCCAAGCATGAAACTACTGCTGGATTTAGTCTCCTTATGTCACTGTATCAGTCTTTTCCACACTATCAACTTGAGATTGTAATGTAATTTTCTTGGTGCTGGATAACATCAGTCTGATCAGCAGCGCAACTAGCCCAAATAGTAATTCAACCAGCATTATCATAAGTATCGACAGGGCGGTACCGGATATTATTGCGTCCTGGTTAAGTGGTACCGAATAGGTATACTGATCCATGGTTTCTTGTAGCAACTCCTGATTGCCATCCCTGATGAGGTGTAACACATTCCTAAAGTAGCCACCATTGATAGCAAGCTTATCCAATTCAAAACGCAGCTTACGCGCATACATGCTGGCTATAGCCTTACCTTCTTCGCGGTAACTG
>JXSN01000500.1 GCA_001276605.1 Achromatium sp. WMS2 | reverse complement strand
TAAATCTGGAGATATCAAGGTTGAAGCTATCAGAGATTTGTTGAAACTAGATGCCATTTCGACCGGGGCTAATAGTTACAAAGTGGTAATAATCGCCCCTGCCGAAAACATGAACCGGCACGCGGCCAATAGTTTACTGAAAGTGCTGGAAGAACCTAGCGCTGCAACTTTACTACTATTGGTGAGCTCGCAGCCACAACTTTTATTACCCACCATCAGGAGCCGCTGCCTAATGGTTCCGTTGGTAGCCCCTAAGCCTGAGGCAGCAATTTTAGGTCTGGGTGGTTACCAACGGCAAATAACTGACAACTGCGACAATTGCCACATGGTAAACCGTCGGCATTTGGATTAGTACACAACAGACTGTATGCCAAATAACTAGCAAACTGTAGTTTACCTAGACCAACCTTGCCTGTTATTAAAAGAGCATGATGTAACCTGTTATCAGAACGTGCCTGTTGTATACGTTTCCAGGTCAACAAATGCCAGGGTAATAGTTCTAGCTTACTATTATCCGACGGTTTTTTGTCGCTCGGTGGTGACGCTTTCTTGGTTTTTAGTGCCATAAAATACTAAGTAGGTATTTTTCTATTTTATTTGAGTATACGGTAACGTAATTACTTGTAATAGGTATAAAATCACTATTACACCATGGCCTATCAACCGTCTAACCAGCCATTAGGGCCTCAATGGCGCCAATATCCTTGGGTACTGCACTACTTAACACCTTACTGCCAGTGGTGGTTACGACTACGTCGTCTTCAATACGAATACCGATTCCATGCCATTTGGGATCTACACCAGAAATCCCCGGTGCAATATAGATCCCTGGTTCTATGGTTAAGCACATGCCCGGTTCCAAAGGACGCCAGTGGTTTGCAACTTTGTAATTACCAACATCATGTACATCCATACCCAACCAATGTCCGGCTGTGTGCATATAGAACGGTTTGTAGGCTTTATCAGTGATCCACTTATCTAATTCGTGTATAGACCCTTGAATAATTTTTAGTTTTATCAGACCACGTGTTATGATCTCTATAGCACTATTATTGATATCTTCCCAAGTATTACCAGGACGAACCTGGTTTAAAGCAGCTAATTGTGCCTCTAGAACTAGTTCATACAGTGCCCGTTGTGGATCGGTAAATTTACCGTTTACAG
>JXSN01000499.1 GCA_001276605.1 Achromatium sp. WMS2 | reverse complement strand
TTAAAGCAGTTGGCCCCCAAATGTTGGCAGACCATAAATAATCCGCAATTAGATCCCCACATTCGTAATAATCTGGGAGCAATTTTACAGTTTTGGTTTATGGAGCGGTTTAAAACTAATACTGCTCAGGAGATTGCAAATATGTTACACGTGCTTACTCCACTTGAAGAAACCCGAGCATATAAGGAATTGGTAGATAAAGGCCGACAATTTGGTTTAATTGAAGGTGAGGCTAAGGGTGAGGCTAAGGGCCAATTGGCAATACTCAAACGCCAAATTACACGCAGATTTGGTAAACTTTCCACATCCACACTTGAAAAGTTAGATGCTGCCACATCAGATCAGCTGGAGGCGTGGGCGGATAGGATTTTTGATGCTAACAGTGTTGAGGAGTTATTGCGGTAATTACTGATCATTCCCACAAAAAATATGTTTTGATCATTCCCGGGCTCCAGCGTGGGAACGCCACCGGGGACGCTCCAGCGTCCCCACAACATACTCTTGAATATGCATATCGTTCATGCTAAAATAACCCAGCATGAAGACCGATTTGCCCATATACCAATTTTTAGCCACCGATCCGAAGGCTTTCACCACGCTTACTGGCATCGAACTGTCCGATAAATACCAATTTTCGGCACCGACGCTTAAAAGTGGCGAACGTCGGATTGATGCCATGTTTGCCCCCAGTGACGGCATTGGGCCAGTGTATGTTGTGGAATTTCAAGCCCAACCTAACCCCAGCATTAGGTATAACCTGATGTCGAAAATATCCTTATATGGGGAACAGCATCCTGGTGTGGATGTGCGCGGGGTATTGGTTTTTCCAGAAACTAAAGTGGATAAGCAGAATTTTCAGTGGCAGCCGGAAACAGGTCAAATTGCGGTAGTATACTTGGAGGACAAATTCTCCTCTGAACGCATTGCAGAGTCTGCTGACCCATTTATTTTGACCTTGGCCCCATTGCTTATAGAGGATAACACGATTTTAAAGCAGTTGGCCCCCAAATGTTGGCAGACCATAAATAATCCGCAATTAGATCCCCACATTCGTAATAATCTGGGAGCAATTTTACAGTTTTGGTTTATGGAGCGGTTTAAAACTAATACTGCTCAGGAGATTGCAAATATGTTACACGTGCTTACTCCACTTGAAGAAACCCGAGCATA
>JXSN01000498.1 GCA_001276605.1 Achromatium sp. WMS2 | reverse complement strand
AGGTTTCTCGGTATTCCTTGACCCCAGCACTATAGCTCTTTACCGCCATTATCACTATTCTCCATGGATTTGATATATTATTTATTGCTTACTAATTCTATGCAAATAAATACTATAATAAGTAATATTATTTTGTACGTTTGGTATTTCAAATACCCAACCAATACTTGAGAATATCCATAAAATGTACTTGACAAATATGAATTTGCAAATAGTCGGTCATGGTTGAGAGTACCCCTATCACTATCCATACTAAATTCATATGTTTGTTTATGCAAATATAAGCAAATTAAGTTATAATGGCAAACTGTTATTTTTAATAAAAACGATAATCTTTTATTTATTGAGGCGAATCATGCACATCACGTTGCGACAGCTTAGGATTTTCGAAACTGTAACTCGACGCCTGAGTTACACTCGAGCCGCCGAAGAGCTGCATCTGAGTCAGCCTGCGGTGTCTATGCAGATCCGTCAGTTAGAAGATTCGATCGGCCTGGAGCTGTTTGAAAAAATGGGCAAACGTATTCAATTAACCGAAGCTGGTAGGGAATTATTTGAATATAGCCAAAACATAACCCGGCACCTTAAGGAAGCCAAAGAAGTTTTAAGTGCCATGAAAAGCCTGGGTAAAGGTCGTCTCAAACTAGCAGTAGCAAGCACAGTCAACTATTTTGCTCCGTGGTTACTTGCAAGTTTTAATAAGCGTTACCCCGGTGTTAATCTCCATTTAGATGTCACTAATAGAAAGCAAATCATACGTTTACTTGAAACTAACGAAGTTGACGTAGTACTGATGGGACAGCCACCGGATGAGTTGGAAGTAGAAGCCACACCATTTATGGATAATCCCTTAGTGCTGATTGCGCCACCCAACCATCCTTTAGTGAATGCTAAAAATATTCCCATGGAACGCATAGCTGAGGAAGTATTCCTGGTCCGCGAATCTGGATCCGGTACCCGCATTGCTATGGAAAAATTGTTTGATAACATGGGTTTAAAGATGCGTTTAGGAATGGAAATAACCAGGAATGAAACCATCAAACAGGCAGTACGAGCTGCGGTATCTGGATTAGCCCGGTATTCTTTGGGTATTTGGCGCCATACATGCGCACCGTATTCCCCTTTAGGATCTGTAGTAGTGCGACTGTATTGAACCCATCCCACAGGTAGA
>JXSN01000497.1 GCA_001276605.1 Achromatium sp. WMS2 | reverse complement strand
GCATCATACTTGGAAATAACATTAACATGCATAACGTTATAATTTTTCTGTACCAATTTCTTAACATATGCCTTCTGTGGGCCATCTCCCTGTACGTGCAGGCTATCCCCGTAACTGCCGATTATACCTATGATGCCATTGGTCGACTCACCCAGTTTAGCTATTCTACAGGACAAAAAATTACATACACTCATGACCCAGCAGGCAACATTAAAAATATAACTAATATAGGCACTTACATGCTCACGGTCAACCCCACGGGCTCAGGCACCGTGACGAGCACTCCCGCAGGCATCAGCTGTGGTGGCACCTGTAGTGCCAGCTACGCTTCAGGCACAGCAATTACCCTAACTGCAACTGCTGCAAGCGGCTACACCTTTGCCGGCTGGAGTGGCGCCTGTACCAATACCACAGGTGCTTGCAGTATCACCATGAATGCCACCAAGACTGTGACAGCTACTTTCCAACCAATTGCCAGCACCTATACACTTGCAGTGAGCAAAACTGGCTCAGGAACAATCGTAAGCACTCCCGCCGGCATCAGCTGTGGTAGCACCTGTAGTGCCAGCTACGCTTCAGGCACAGCAATCACCCTAACTGCAACTGCTGCAAGTGGCTACACCTTTGCCGGCTGGAGTGGACATTGCTCAGGCACTAGTAATACCTGTACTGTTACCATGAGTGCAGCGAAAAACGTTACAGCTATATTTAACCTGAACAATACTAGTTTCTATACAGTCACCCCCGTAGCAGGCGTGGGCGGTAGTGTCAATCCTAGTGCCCCGCAAACAGTTAGTGGGGGAACAACTAAGATCTTCACCGTTACACCCAAAAAAGGCTATGTCCGTCATAAAGTGACCGGCACCTGCCCAATGGGGACCTGGAGTGGTAACACCTACACTACAGGGGCTATTTATGCTAACTGCACAGTAAACTTCAGCTTTTTCTGTGACATATGCTTACCAAGCAGAGGCGGCTGGCGCAGTATGAAATTTTTTGTCCTGTAGAATAGCTAAACTGGGTGAGTCGACCAATGGCATCATAGGTATAATCGGCAGTTACGGGGATAGCCTGCACGTACAGGGAGATGGCCCACAGAAGGCATATGTTAAGAAATTGGTACAGAAAAATTATAACGTTATGCATGTTAATGTTATTTCCAAGTATGATGC
>JXSN01000051.1 GCA_001276605.1 Achromatium sp. WMS2 | reverse complement strand
AACAAATTAACTGGAATTAGACCAGAACGTAGTAGGGCTACCAGGGCCATCCAATATAATACATAACTACCGTAATAAGTCCAGACATTACTGCCAATGTCGAAGATACTGCGACCATTTGGCATCCGCAGATTTTCTTGATCGGCAGTTACCGCGGGAAAATTATCAAAGGTTTCTTCCAAGGCAGTCCCAATGGCTAAGCCTAAACGTTCCCGCATGGGATCAGGTGCTGCTAGAGTTGAAATAGGTAAATTTAAAGGTGGTCTTCCAGCTATTTGCACCTGACCGGGTGGAATATTGTCCAGATAGCGTTGCCACTGCGGAAATTGAATCCCCCTGCTTTCTTGAATCTTTTGCAACCCAGAGGCCACAGTTGCGGCATAATGCCTTGCCACTTCGCGCCCTATGGCTCGCAGTGCCTCCTTCGTACTGCTAGGAGTTAGCACTAAATCAGAAAAATCGCGATTAAATGATTCTAAGAGAATAGGTGTAGTGGTTTCTTCCGGTTCTCCGCCAAACAGGCTGCGAATTTTGCGCCAAGCAAAGGAATTATAGGCTGTTAATTCTTCCAACTTGCGGCGTCCAAAGGAAAGATATACCGGTAAAAAATTGGTCTCCACACGTCGCGACAAGACGGTAGCCAACCGAATCAGGCGACGTTGGCCTAACTCGATTGACTCTTGACGCGCTGCTTCCATAATGCTGAGAAAAGCTTGATCGATAACAGGGCGGGGTTCAGCTGTGCCAAAACCCTGCGGATCACCAGTTACCAGGGGTGGCAAGGCTGGATTGCGCACAATCCACCATGCCAGTGCTAACAGTGCCAATCCTGGTAGCCACAGCAGATGTCGCCACGTACGCCAAGTTCCAAACTGTGGCCAGGATGTTAGCATTGCGTAAATTTACTAAGTTAATTAAATAGTAACGTCGTTAGAATCGGCTTGACCAGATAGACGGCCACGGATGTGCGACCAGGATAGGCCAACACCCATGATGCTGCCTACGAAGGTTAAAATTACCGTGATCCAGGTCCAAAATGAGATATTGTGTAGGTAGCCATAGTCTCTTAAAGTCCAGACGACGACTAGGGAAAAAATTGCCGCTGATAATAACCCACCCCGGCGCATAGAGCGCAGACTAATCAGGACAAAGAACATATTTAATATGGCCATAATTAGGCCAATTAGTGCCTTGAGGGACCAGCGAGTATCTGAAAAATCTGTTAGCCAGTGCCAATAGGATACGCCGCTTGGGTTATAGGTGGCCATAACGACAAATAGTGCTCCTAGCCAGCGACTTAGCATACTGGTAGGGGTAAACGGTGCTGACATGGTTTAGGACCTCTTGGATTACAGTTGATTACATTGAAATTAATTTAGGACTGGGCATTATTTATGTTAGCAATTGGTGCTGAAAATGTTTTATCCAGTATTTCTAAAAAACGTTTAGCCTGTGGTGATAAAAATTTCCCACGGCGAATAACCACGCCGTAGCTACGGTATGGGAAATAGTCAGCTAAAGGGATACGGGCTAACTGATCGGTATTAGTGAGACATACGGAGGTAACTATGGAAATTCCTATTCCTAACTCTACATATTTTTTGATTACTTCCCAACCTCCGGTTTCCAGTACTACCTTGTAATTTACACCATGTTGTTTAAATACTAAGTCCACCGTCTTCCAAGTATTCAGCTTTCTAGGCGGCAAAATTAGACCATAAGGACTAATATCTTCCAAGGTAATACGTTCTTTACCCACCAAAGGGTGAGACAGTGGCGTAATCAGCATGGGGGCGTAGGTCATTAGAGACCTATATGTAACATCATCTGGAACTTCTAGGAGGGAACCCACTGCAAGGTCAACTTCGTCGGAACGTATCATTTCCAGACCATCACGGCCTTTTACATTATGCAGTTTAAGCTCAACTCCTGGATATGTAGTGGTAAAGCGCCGAATCGATTCAGGCAGTACATTTAATATAGTGGATTCACCAGCTGCTATGTTGAGCATGCCGGTTTCTAAGCGTCCACAGTGGGAGGCAAAAGTCTCCTCCAGTTTATCCATGCCTTCGACTAGTGGTTTGGCTAGTCGATATAGGATATCACCTTCGGGGGTAAGACGTATCTTTGGCCCCCGGCGTTCAAATAGTACCACATCAAGCTCACGTTCCAGGGCTTGTACCTGTAACGTTACAGTAGGTTGGCTTAAAAATACCAACTCGGCGGCTTCACTGATGCTACCAGTTTGCGCGGCGTAACAAAAAGCACGCAATTGCTTGATGCGATTTTGCTTATAATAAATTTGTTGATTAGATGCCATTAGCTGAGGCGCACATTGGCCTTAAATGATTGATACAATTTATTTATATGCTGCCAATGAGGACCTGGTATTCCCATACCCACACGGACACCGTCTAGATGGATTACTGGCATTATTTCCCGAACCGAACTGGTCATCCAAATCTCTTCGGCCTGCGTCAAATCGGCGGCGGCGATGGGTTCTACTTTGTGGGGAATGTTGTTGACAGCGGCCAGTTCTAAGATCAAGTCGCGGGTTATTCCAGGCAACAAGTAATTGCTAGTAGGTGGTGTTATCATAACACCAGAACGCACGATAAACAGATTACTCGCAGCACCCTCTACGGCTTGGCCATCACGGATCAGGATTGCCTCGGTAGTGCCGGCTTCCATTGCTTCTTGACGTAGCAATACATTGGCTAACAACGTAATAGCTTTAATATCACAACGTTCCCATCGAAAATCGTTCCTGGTTATGGCCCCGATGCCGCGGGCGTTATTAGCCGCATTGGTTGTGGGGATAGGATTAGCCATGGCGAATATGGTTGGGCTAATCTGGGGCGGAATTACATGATCCCTAACAGCAGCTGCACCGCGTGTAATTTGCAAGTAAATGTAGCTATCAGCAGTTGTTGCCTGCAATTTTACTAACTGCGTTAAAATATCTTCCCATTCGGTGTGCGAATATGGCGGTGTGATGTATATGGAGTTTAAGCTGTTGTTTAGCCTGTTAACATGTTCCTTGAGACGGAATAGTTTTCCGCCAAATGCCGGCAAAACTTCATAGACACCATCACCAAACAGGAAACCACGATCCATTACTGAAATTCGCGCCTGATCTTTGGGGATAAATTCCCCATTTAGGTAAACTAGCTGCTGCATTTAATTATTAGCTCAATTAAACCATAAAATTATGGTGTCCATGAGGTATCTAAACATACCGCCCTCAGGGGCATCAGTTAAGGCGACAAGTGGAACTTGAGTAATTTCTTTGCCGCCAAGACGTACTACAACCTGACCTATTTTTTGTCCAGCTCGCACTGGGGCATTGAGAGCTGGTGCGATTTCGCGTACTAGTTCTAGGTTTTCATATTGTTGTCTAGGAACTGTTACATAAACCTCTTCGGCTGGGCCAGCATCGACTTCGCCATAAGCGCCCTTCCACACTCTAACTTTGCCTAATACTTGACGTTTTTCGTATAGTTTGTGGGTTTCATAAAAGCGAAACCCGTAGTTTAACAATGTCAATGAGTCCGCAGCTCGCATTTCCTGATTTTTAGATCCCATAATCACGGATATCAAGCGTTGGTCGCCGCGTTGGGCTGAAGCTACGAGACAAAAACCAGCACCCTCAGTATGACCGGTTTTAATCCCATCCACGGAGCTATCTCGCCATAACAATCTGTTACGATTGCGTTGCTTAATACCGTTTACTTCGTATTCTTTTTGGGAATAAATTTTATAAAAATTTGGGTATTCGCGGATAGTTGCAGTAGCTATTCTAGCCATATCGTGTGCACTAGAATAGTGATCTGGATCCGGTAATCCTGTGGCATTCATAAAATGACTATTGGTTAATCCCAACACCTTGGCTTGCGTATTCATCATTTCGGCAAATGTTTGTTCACTGCCAGCAATATGTTCTGCTAAGGCTACCGTTGCATCGTTGCCGGATTGAATTATGGCACCCCTTAACAGGGTTTCCACCGTAAAATGTTTGCCAACTTCAGCAAAGGTGCGTGAGCCACCGGTGCGCCAAGCATGTTCACTGATCAACACATCGTCAGTAAGTTTGATATGACCGGCGGTTAGTTCCTTAAATATTACATCGGCCGACATGATCTTAGTTAGGCTAGCCGGTTCTAAACGTTGATCGGGGTTGAATGCAGCTAATACTTGGCCGCTGTGGTAGTCTACAAGTATGTGTGCCTTACTAGTGATGCTAGGTGGCGGGGGTACGCTTTCGGCGCCGCTGGTGGTAACTTTGATTAGTGACAGGGTGCAGACAAATAAAATTTGAATGTAAAAGGGAGATTTAACATACTTCATTGAGTTAACCTTTGTTGCTTTTTAATTCATTAATTAGCCACTCTATCTAGTGACTGTACTATGGTATAGGATTAACCGCCTTGGATGCTACCATTAGCGGACATTACTTGCCATAAATCAAAAATAATTATGGCTTGGAGGCAGGCGCCGTTTGGTTTAGGGCCAGTATCCTTTGGCTTAGCTGATACACTGCCATAGCATATAAATTACTGTGGTTATATCTAGTTATAACATAAAAATTTTGGAATCCTAGCCAATATTCATAGCCCATATCCCCATCCAGACGTATTAAGTTCGCGGGAGTTTTAGGATCCAAGGGCGGGGTATTAGGTATAGCTTCAGGGGCAACCTTGGACCGGGCTAAGGTTGCTAGAGAGAGGCTTGGCTTAGCACCTTTATCCAATAAACTATTTGGAGGATCTGTGGCTACCGTTGCCTGGCGTGCAATCGGCTCTTTATTGCGCCAGCCATGAGCTTTGAAATAATTGGCTACACTGGCTATTACGTCGGCATTACTGCGCCATAAGTCACGAACCCCGTCGCTATCACCGTCTACGGCATAAACCCTGTAACTACTTGGCATAAATTGTGGCATACCCAAAGCACCTGCGTAAGATCCCACCCTGTTTACAAATAGTAGGTTTTCTTCACGGTCTAAAAAAAATAATTCTGTTAATTCTTTTCGAAAAAAACTTGCTCGTTTGGGATAGCCAAAGGCCAAGGTAGACAGGGCGTCTAAAACTTTATAGGTTCCGATGTTTTGGCCATACTTGGTTTCAACACCAATGATAGCGATTATTATTTCCGGTGGGACTCCGTATTTGCTAGAAACGCTAGTCAATATTGCCTCATTATCGCGCCAGAATTTAACTCCACCGTCGATGCGTGATGGAGTTAGGAAAATGCTCCGGTACTGATACCAAGGTTTCGATTCAGCTGGCCGTTCCATAGCACTTATGATATCTTTACGAAATCGCGCCTGATACATTAGGGTCATCATTTGGTTGCGCTCGAATCCGTGTTTGGTTACCATTTCATTGACAAAAGCCTCTACTAGGGGTTGCCGTTCCTGAGGAGTCAACCAGCCGTAGCCCGGAAATAATAACATTATAACCAATAATACCAATGATGACCGAAGTAAAATCACAAATTATTTCCTACGATTAAACCGATAATAGTTTACGGTGTGCATGGATTGACATCAAGATTCCAAAGCTGGCCATTATGGTTACCAGGGAGGTACCACCGTAACTCACCAGAGGTAATGGGACTCCAACTACGGGCAAAACCCCAGTTACCATACCGGTGTTAACGGCCAAATACACGAAGAACACTAGGGTTAAGCTACCAGCCAACAAGCGTCCAAAAGTATCCTGAGCTTGGGTTGCAATATATAGGCCACGCATTATTATGAATATGTATATGGCCATTAGCACCAGAATACCAATAAATCCAAGTTCCTCAGATAGTACGGCAAAAATAAAATCGGTATGCCGTTCAGGTAAAAAATCCAAGTGCGATTGGGTACCATGTAACCAGCCTTTTCCGTGCAAACCACCTGAGCCAATAGCAATTTTAGATTGGATTATGTGATAACCAGCTCCCAGCGGGTCACTTTCTGGCATCAGCAAGGTCATAACACGCTTACGTTGGTAATCGTGCAATAATAACCATACTGCTGGTGCTATAGCGAACATGGTAGCCGCAAAGCCAGTTATTATAAACCAACTTATTCCAGATAAAAACAGTGCAAATATTCCAGAACTTGCAACTAGTAAAGCTGTACCTAAGTCTGGCTGTTTCGCAATAAGCAAAGTAGGTACTAGGATTAACAACCCAGCATTAATTATAGTCATAGGTGGCGGCGGTAGATGTTTATTACTCAGATATCTGGATAACATCATGGGTACAGCTAACTTAATTAGCTCGGAAGGTTGAAAGCGCATCACTCCTAAATCCAACCAACGTTGTGCCCCTTTCCCTATAACCCCCAGTACCAAAACGGCAAGCAGGGTACCTAGGCCTCCGAAAAACAACCATGGGCTCCAACGATACAGGGTTACCGGAGAGATTTGTGCTATGGCTAGCATAACTCCAAAACCTAACGTTAGGCGTAACACCTGGCGTTCTACCATACCCATATCTTGATCGGAAGCGCTGTACAAAACAGTTAATCCATAACCACATAGTACCAACAACCCAGTGATCAATGGTAAATCGATATGTAATTTATTTATTATACTAATTTTTTTAGTTGGATTTAATTCAAAATTCATTGCAAGCATTCCCCCAACCCATCTAAGGTACATTGTCGAGAATAGCAGTACCTAATTTAAAATTATCTTCATGTAATAGGTGCATGTCCATTACCCGCCGTGCGATGGGAGCTGCTACAGCACCGCCGTGACCACCGTTTTCAACTAAAACTGCTATGGCTATACGCGGATCTTCAACTGGAGCAAAGGCTACAAACAACGCATGATCGCGCATTTTTTTGTGTATTTTATTTTCATCATATTCTTCATTTTGGCGTACAGTAAAGACTTGAGCTGTGCCTGTTTTGCCGGCTATATGATAAGCACTAGTAGCAATTGACTTGGCGGTACCACGCGAACTTTCAATAACATGCTGCATAGCGGTAATTATCGTTTGCCAATTTTGATCAGATTGTCTGGATATCTGCGTGATTTCCATTGGTAATTCCTGCACCGCGCCTCCAGTAGTTGGCCCCTCAATAGCTCTGACTACTCTAGGACGGATAAAGCGCCCACGGGCAGCCAAAGTTGCCGTGGCACTAGCTAATTGCAATGGTGTGGCCAACATATAACCTTGACCTATTCCCATAATCAAAGTTTCACCAGGATACCAAGAGGTTTTATGCCTGATTCGTTTCCATTCTCTAGAAGGTACTAATCCACCAAGTTCGCCACTTAAATCAATTCCTGTCGCTTTACCAAAGCTAAACTGAGATAAAAAATCATGCAGGCTATCTATACCTAAGTTTCTAGCGAGGACATAAAAATACACGTCGCAAGATTCAGTTATAGCAGAATCAATATTGGTATCACCATGACCAGTTTTGCGCCAATCCCGATACTTGTGGTCCTGGCCTGGTATTTTATAGTATCCAGGGCAAAACACCCGGTCAGTGGGGCGAATGATGCCAGCCTCTAAACCAGCTAAACCTACAAAAGGCTTAACTGTTGATCCCGGTGGGTATTGACCACGTAAAGCCCGGTTATAGAGAGGACGTTCTGGTGAATTGGTTAGAGAATTATAACTTTCATGGCTGATTCCGGTCACGAACAAATTGGGATCATAGGATGGCTTGCTGACTAGCGCCAATACTCCACCAGTTCTAGGATCTATAGCCACTAAAGCACCCGATTCTTCACCCAAGGCCCGATCGGCCTCACGTTGCAAATTGAGATCCAAGTAGAGATGTAGGTTATGTCCTTGCTGTGGTGGATGAGCCTCCAATTCTTGCAATACCCTTCCTCTAGCATTAACCTCCACCTGCCGCATTCCAACTTGACCGTGCAACAAATCCTCATAGCTTTTTTCAAGACCGGATTTTCCAATATGCTTAGTACCACTGTAGCGAGAAGTATCGATGGTTTTTAATTCCCTTTCATTGATGCTTCCCACATATCCAAGCACATGCGAACTTTCCCTAGGTAATGGGTAATGCCGCAGCATAGTTACATTGATACTGACGCCAACGAACCGATAACTATTTACTGCGAACTTGGCTATTTCCTCTTCAGTAAGTTGTTCCCGCAATGGCACCCCATCAAAGCGTCGCCGGCGTTTACGCTGTATTTTAAAACGCCTAATATCGCGATCGGAAATCGGAATCAAAGCTCTTAATTCGTCTATGGTTTTACCAACATCCGCAACCTTTTCTGGTACAATCTCCAAAGAATAGGTGGGTACGTTCTCAGCCAGGGGGATATGGTGAGCTTCGTATATAAGACCACGGATCGGGGGAATTGGCTCTAGCTTTACCCTATTATCGTGCGATTTAGTACGAAAATGATCATAATTATGTATTTGCAACCAAATTAACCGCAACAAAATACCTATAATACAAATTACGGATACAATGCCAGATATTACAATACGCCGAACAAACAGCTCACGTTCCTGGCGCGGGTCTTTAAATATGGTTTTGGACATGCAGATCTGGTTTGGCTAATCGGCTAACAGCATATGGTATAGGCAAGCAATCGTAATCATATCGATAAATATTCAATTTTGTTGAAACAATTTTTACTTAGGGGGCTAGCGCCCCCAAATGCGGCTGAATTAGCTATAGTTGCTAGTTGGCTAAATAGCTATCTCTATCTTGCATTGTCAGCTTCAGCCTTATAATAACTCATTTCTCATCTCAGCAACTACACAACGCTGTGATTGGCTAGATGGCTCAAACCAAGCCAGCCTATCCCGTAAAGTTACCACTTCGCCAACTATGAAAAGAGTAGGTGGCTGCGGTGGGTCTAAAGCTACCGCATCCATGATGTTACCTAAGGTTCCAGTAATTACCTTTTGAGAAGGTGTCGTACCCTGTTGTACCAAGGCCACAGGCATTGTTGTGGGAACACCATTGGTTATGAGATTATGCCTAATTACTGCTAATCCAACCAATCCCATGTAAAAAACCACCGTTTGTTGAGGCTGCGAGAGTTGAGTCCAATTGAGATTAATAGTGCCATCCTTTAAATGACCAGTTACGAAGGTAACGGATTGCGCATAGTCTCTATGGGTTAGTGGTATTCCAGCATAAGCTGCACATCCAGAAGCGGCTGTTATTCCTGGAACCACTTGGAATGGAACACCTTCAGCGGCCAAAGTTTCTATTTCTTCGCCACCCCTACCAAAAATGAAGGGATCACCACCCTTGAGGCGTACCACTCTGTGACCTGCACGAGCTAATTTGGTTAATAAGGAATTGATATCCTCTTGGCGCATTACATGATGTTGGCGCTCTTTACCAGCATAGATACGCTTGGCATCGCGCCGCGTTAAATCCAAAATAGCCGGTGCTACCAGTCGATCATACACCACCACATCGGCCTGCTGCATAAGACGTAAAGCCCGAAAAGTGAGCAAATCCGGATCACCAGGCCCCGCACCTACCAGATATACCTCACCCATTTCTAAACTATTATCAGCAGCAGCTAAAGATTGTTCTAATACTTTTTCAGCATCCTGCATATGCCCAGAAAATACTCTATCTGCAACGCCACCCTGTAGTATGCGCTCCCAAAAGCGTCGGCGAGTTTCAGTATTCCTAAACTTTGCTTTCACTTGTTCTCGATATTTGGTACAAATATCTGCTAAACGTCCATATGCAGCGGGGATTAACGACTCTAAACGTGCTCGAATTAATCTAGCCAAAACTGGTGATGCACCACCAGTGGAAACAGCCACCGTTACTGGATAACGATCAAGAATTGATGGTACTATAAAGCTACAATCACTAGGATGATCTACCACATTAATAGGTATATTTAAAGCTTTAGCCCTATTTACTACCTGGTTATTAACCGCTGAATGTGGAGTAGCAGCGATAATTAAGCTTAAGTCGGCGGTTACATCGGTATCTAGAAACGGGCGAGCCAAATATCGGATAGTCCCGGTTTCCCATAATTTTTGCAGCGGTGGCGCTAATTTGGGAGCTACTACGATTAAATCAGCTCCAGCATTTAATAATAAATTAGCCTTGCGTGAGGCAACTTCCCCACCGCCTACTAATAGGCAAGGCTTCTTGCGAATATCGATAAAAATAGGAAAGTAATCCAAATAATTATCTCCTGATCTTTAGTTCTATATTGATCGTTGTTACTAATGAATATCAATCATACCAGCAACTACGGTCGAATCAAATACAGGTGATGTCACCTAGATCCATAAACTTGTCCTGGTTGGTGCCTGAAAATTCAATCTTACAAATTGTACTCTGATTCTGCTGCAAACGTAAAGACTTGTAACTAGAAGGAATTTCTGCTTGAAAATAACCGTTGGCATCTGTGGATTGGTATCCATCTAAGTCGATTAAACGGGCGTTCGTTAGCGGTGCTCCGTCCTTGGTTACAATGCGACCGAATATAGCAATAATCGCACTAAAATTCCAGGTGATTACCTGCACATTTCCAGGAAACAACACCAAATCTCTTGTATTCATATCATAACTTATTGCTGGTGTTCCAATCGCCTCAAGCCGTATTTGGTAGCTATGGTAAGCGGCCAATGCTATGGGACGACGTTCACCAATACTTAGATTAGTTGCAATAACTTGCTTATTAGCAATAAGTTTAAATCTAGCATTAGAATTTTCATCACCCTGAAGTATGACCAGTATCCCTGCTTCTCCATTACCTGCACTTCCAAAGCCTATCCCATTATTTCCAAATAGAGATGTGGTACCAAAAGCAGCTTGGTAACTGTTGGTACTGCCACCAGCACTACTATAATTTTGTCCAGAAAAATTTACATTAGCAAAATCAGTATTTAGATTTAAGCGGCCACCAGCATAATCATGATCAGTAGCATGGCTAAAATTAGTCCACACATTTATATCATTTATCGATGAGCTTTCCCATGAATGTTGAATAGTTAAATCTTTGGTTATATTTTCCTTGTTATTTAGATTTGCATAGTTACCGTTCATGGCCAAAGTAGCTTTGTTTTCGCTACGATATAGTTCTAAAGTTGCAAAAACAGCATGTTCTCCATTAGCTAACCAGGATGCTTCCACACTGAAAGTTAACTGTGAGTTACCAATTTTTGCCAAGGGACTGCGTAATGCTATTCCTAGTCGTTGTTGCACATCAAAGCTATTATTATATGATTCTGCTGTGAATCGTATCTGATTGTTTCTAACTAAAGATGCGCTTAACATTAGACGTATAGATTCCGTACTAAAATTTCCTAATAATCTTTGCGCTGCTGCGGTTTTAGTGTTTATAACCTGATTACGTCGCCACTGTGTTGATATGTTTAGCGGCCCCCACCCCACATTACCGAAGATCATAGCGCTGGTATTGCGTAGATTGTCCGTAGCAATAGAGGCTTGCAGGTTTAACACTGGATTCATATGTAAAAAATCCAGTTCTAATATCTTAATTTTAGGATAAATAAAAGCTTGACCACCAATAGCCTGGTAGTCAGATATACGCCATGAACTTCCCAAATGTAGCAGCCACTCATTGGTGGAAGCTGGAAGCACAGTGTTAGCATCCAAGCTAGTAATTAATCCAGTTTCCACAAAGTATATAGGATAATCACGCGGTGGAAACTCACTACTCTTGATCAAAAAACGCTGTATTTCTGTTTTATTTCCGTTGGATTCAACAATACGTAGTGTTATAGGATAAGCTCCGGCAGGTAAATTTTCGGTATTAATGATTTGATTGCCAGATGTATAGTTGCCAATACTCAGCATGTGGCCATCCCGCCAAATTTCTATTACGGCAGGGTTATTAAGGAACACAGTTATTTCGTTGGCAAATAACGACTCTTTGGCCACGGCACTCCTGGGTGAAGTTGCAAATATAGCACCTAAAAATGGGCGTTCGCCGAAAAGATTAGAGCCACGGCTATGCTCAAAACCGCCACCAAAGAAAAATCCAGGTCGATCCACTTCCATTTGTAATGTGTCTATTCTTGGTATATTTGCAACTTCACCCAGGAGTGCCGTGGCCAAAGAGTCGTTATTTGCCAACGAAATAACTGTGTTCCTTAATAACCCTGCCGTAATAGAAATTTGGCGGGATGGCCACATGCT
>JXSN01000006.1 GCA_001276605.1 Achromatium sp. WMS2 | reverse complement strand
CACCTCCTAAATTATCACCAGTGATTACAATCATTACCCCTTTATCGGGTCGTGCTAGCAGTAGTGCTAATGCTATTAAGATAAACGCTGCAAAAAATTGGGGAGGTGTGTTAAAGTATGTGCCATGATCTGACATTCCATACATATAATTGAGTAAATCCCATAATCCAATCAGGCTTACCGCTACTGCACATATTTGAGATGCAAGTATCCAGTTATCATCTAAGGTTATCAGAAACAGAGCAATACCGATAAGTAAATAATTTACAATCGTGCTAAGATTGTTGGTGTTGCTAGTTAAATCGATGGAGACGATCGGATCCTTAGAAAAAATGGGGTTGATGTTGATATCAAATTGCCATATGTATTCAGCAATAGCAAATAGGCCAACGCATAAAATTAGGATAGCATAGAGTCTTACTATTCCTACTTCTGGTAATTGCCACAAGGCTAGACCCATAAGCAAAAGGCTAAATACAGCATCCATTCGCATTGCCGATGTGTCAGGTGAGAAGCTGCATAAGATTTTAATATTGAAGGCCCAGTCTATCAGTATCAGGCAACTAAATACTGCAGTACTTATTCCAGTAAATTGCGATAAACCTTTGTACCAAATGCTAAAATGTGAAACTGGTTTAACATATGTCATAGCAAGCATTAATCCTACCTTTTTTTTTTAAAATGCAGTAATCTTAACCTATGTCGCCAAAACTACCTTTTACTTGCAACTGGCTCATATTTACTGCTGGGGATTACTCATGACTCTAGCCTATCACGTAAACACTTTTGGTCAAGATCTCTTGCGGCGTTACGGCGAACGTGTGCATAAAATCGCTATTAACGCTGCTTTTACTTGTCCTAATAGAGATGGTACTAAAGGTCGTGGAGGCTGTAGTTTTTGTAATAATACCTCGTTTAGCCCTAATAGCCAGACTATAGTGCCGATATCCGAGCAAATCGAAGCTGGGCGTAAGGTTATCCGTAAACGCACTAGGGCTCGTAAATATTTAGCCTATTTCCAAGCTTATACTAATACTTATTCTGATGTGACTACTCTAAAATATTTGTATGATCAGGCGCTTTCAGAACCAGATATAGTTGGAATTTCCGTCGGTACGCGTCCGGACTGCGTGCCTAATGCTGTTCTAAAATTATTAGCTCAATACCAGGACCAAGGTCAAGAGGTATGGTTGGAACTTGGCCTTCAGTCGGCTTTCGATACCACTTTAACCAGGGTAAAACGCGGTCATAGTTTTTGGGAATACCAGGATGCAGTACATAGGGCTCAAGCTATGGGGATTAAGCTTTGTACCCACCTTATTGTTGGGTTACCCGATGAAAGTTTATGGCATGCTAGGGAGTCTATGCGCAGGGTATTGGAGCTAGGTACTAACGGGATTAAATTACATCCTTTGCATGTGGTGAAAAAGACTCTGTTGGCGAACTATTGGCGCGATGGTAATTATACTCCTTTAACTTTGCGAGAATATGTAACTGCGGCGGCAGATTTGATACAGATGACGCCGGCTGATATAGTATTTCATAGATTAACTGGTACGGCAGCTCCGACTATATTGCTGGCACCCATTTGGTGTTCTAAAAAATGGGCTGTACTGAACGCTATAGAGCAGGAGCTGAAACGTCGTCATCATTATCCAGTAACTAACCAAGAGATTACGCAATCATGGAACTTGTCTGTCCCGCCGGCAACCTCCCTTCCTTAAAAGCCGCTGTAGATAACGGTGCGGATGCTGTCTATATGGGTTTAAAAGATGCAACTAATGCCCGCCATTTTCCAGGCTTGAACTTTGATCGCAATCGTGCTATTCAAGGTATAAATTATGCTAAGTCTAAGGGTGTAAAGCTGTTTATGGCTATTAATACTTACCCTCAGGCTGCGAATTGGCAATCCTGGCAGTCGGCTGTGGATACTGCTGCTGATCTTAACGTAGATGCTCTTATTCTAGCCGATATGGGGGTGTTAGATTATACTGCTGAACGCTGGCCTCAGCTTCCGCTCCATTTGTCTGTGCAGGCGTCGGCCACCAATTATGAGGCATTGAGTTTTTACCATAAGAATTTTGGTGTTCGGCGTGCTGTGTTGCCTCGGGTTTTGTCTTTGGCGCAGGTTCGTCATATCTGCAATCATAGTCCGGTGGCGGTCGAAGTTTTTGGATTTGGCAGTCTTTGTGTTATGGTAGAAGGCCGCTGTTTGTTATCTTCATACGTAACAGGTCAATCTCCGAATACCTTTGGTGCTTGTTCTCCTGCAGAGTGGGTGGATTGGAAAGAGACTACTTTGGGTCTAGAATCGCGCTTAAATGGTATGCTTACTGATCGCTATGCTCCAGGTGAGGAGGCTGGGTATCCTACTATTTGTAAGGGACGTTATCAGGTAGGGGATGCCACCTATTATGCCATTGAAGAGCCTACTAGCTTGAATACTTTAGAGATATTACCAGAGTTGATTTCTATGGGGGTGGCTGCCATTAAGATAGAGGGCCGTCAACGCAGTCCGGCCTATGTGGCTCAAGTTACTCAAATTTGGCGTGAGGCTATAGATTCTTGTCAACAAAATCCGAGTAATTACCGTATCTTACCACAATGGAGCAAGGCTTTATCCAGTGTGGCAGAGGGTGCTCAAACTACGCTAGGTGCCTATTCGCGACCGTGGCAGTAGTTGTCCAGAAAATTCGAGGGTGATTTGTAGGCTCTGTGGTGCTGCATACCAATTATTGTGGTAGAGTATTGATGTATGTGTCAATACGCTCTACTTTATCATTCAAAACGTTCGTATATGATACCTTGGTTGTTTATACCGTATTTATTAGCTAAGGCTACGACGCTATCGATCAGGCGATTGGATCCACAAATATACACGTCTGGAGTATCAACAGTGTTTGAAAATGCGGTCTCCAGAGCGGCCAGCACGGAGCCTTGGTAGAAATTCCAAGATGGTTCAGGGTGGGATAGGCAAAGTTGAAAGTCAAAATCAGGTAATCTGGATTTTAGCTTATCTAAAATTTCTTTAGCAAACAGCTGCTTTGGATACCTTAATCCAAAGAATAGGCGTGTGGGATGTGGTTCTCCTAGTTCGGCCATCTGACCTAGCATGCCTAGAATTGGGGATAATCCAGTTCCACCTGCTACAAACCAACGTGGTTTTAGTCCATGTTCTTTGATAACAAAGTTTCCGTATGGTCCTTGAATTAGCAAGTGTTCGCCTGCTTGCGTGGATTTAAGGCGACTGGAGAGGGTGCCATCACTGCGGTTCTCTATATAGAACTCTAATAAACCATCCCAATTGGGGGTATTGGCGATTGAGTAAGCGCGGTGGCAAGATCGATCAATTGGCAAGATATGCACATATTGTCCGGCTAGCATATTGGCGCTTATTAGGTCTGTACCATCCGCTGCTTGTTTGACGATTACATGCAATACGTCAGAGGTTACCATTTGCGTTTCTAAGACGGAACATATGACCGTTGGTATTTGCCCAAATTTGATGTCAGAGTAGTTGTAGTTGGTATAAATAGTTAGATTTGCTTCGGGATAGGTACGGCATAATAAACTTTTCCCTGTTGCGATCTGTTCAGGTCCTAAAGCAGCAGGATTGTAGTCTTGTAGTGTGTATTTTCCATGAATTTTCATCGCAGTACAAAAACCACAAACACCACTTTTACACTGTTGCGGTAAAATTATTTGTTGCCGTTCAGCAGCAGTTATCACGTCTTCTTGATTTCGGCACGTGAACTTTATGATTTGATTGTCTTTAGTTTCTAATGTAATTAAGTATTCAGGCATTATCCAATTGTTTCCAGATTTTAGTCCTAAGACAGAATTTTTTTAATATGTTGTAGATCTTTCCAAACTTCAAGTTTTTGACCTGGAGCGCGCAGGAGGTATGCAGGATGGTAAGTTACTACTAGCGGTATACCCTTAGGACCGTATTTGTGGATTGTATTACGTAGTTTTCCAACCGGAGTTTTTACCTTCAGTAGATTTTGGGCTGGTACTGCTCCGACGGCGAGGATTAGTTGAGGATTCAGTAGTTCAATTTGGCGTGTTAACCAAGGTTGACAATGTTCAGCTTCTTCCGCGCTTGGATTACGATTATGGGGGGGGCGACACTTTAAAATATTGGCGATGTATATGTCTTCGCGCTTGTAACCGATGGCGAACAAGATGTTGTCTAGCAGTTTACCAGCGCGGCCTACGAATGGTTCGCCTTGTTCATCCTCAGCTTCGCCGGGGGCTTCGCCGATTATTAGTAGTTTAGCTTGCCGATTTCCTGTTCCAAACACAGTTTGGGTGCGATCAGCTACTAATTCTGGACATAACTGGCATTGTGTGACTTGGATGGCTAGCTCGTCCCAATTTAAAGTAGATTTAGTACTAGAAACTGCTATGGTGGTATTATTACCAGTATTGTTGGTGGTTGCAGTATTAGTAGCAGCAGGTATCGTTGGGTCAGTATCCGCAGGGATGTTGGTTGTGGTATGCTCTAACGTTGGTTCTAAATTTGTTACCGGTTTTGGTTTGATTTGGGATTGCACTTTTGGTTCTACGTCAATCGGAATAGCTGTGGAGGTTGTTTTTTGTTTCGTTGGTATTCCTACGGGTGTTGTTCCCAGCTTTTTGTTTAACCACACTGTGATACCTAACCGGTTTAAGTAACTGTATTTGTCATTATCGCTCATAATGGTGGGATTATGACTAGTTGCGTTCTGGGCATCATCCGATTTTGATGCATCTTGGTTACTCATACTGCTATTCCGATTTTTAGAGGTGCGTAATTTTAGGGTATTTTGCTGGGTTATTACTGGTTATTTGAGGTTGCGGTTTGTGGTTGGCAAGTAGCAAAAAAACTATTTTCGAAGGCTTCTCCACAATCGCGATCATGATTTTTAATTACTGAGGTATCCAGGGTTTCCACGGTGTCGGTAATAGCTAGCTGTTGTAATTGGAGGGCTGCATTGCATGCCGTAGTTGCTGCACATTCATTGTTGGGGCCGCAGCTACGGGTAACGAGCTGTTTACATAGTGTTGGTATTTCAAGATCTTGTTGACAGAGTGGAAAAAGCAAAGGATTGAGCAGTCCGTCTTGACACTCAGTTTGCCCAGTATTGGCTACTCCAGGGAAGCTGGCATATGGTGCCTCTTCCCATAGCTTTTTTAGTTGTTTGGCTAAACTACAAGCTTGAGTGTTAGCACATCCTTGTTTAGTTCCACAAGCTTTGGTGATGAGGTCGGTGCAAGCTGATAGTGTAGGGGTAAGTGGTTTGGAGTTGTCATTAGGCATTAGATTGGTGTTGGGTACAACAACTCCGTCTTTGACGGTGATAACAGTGCCATTGTCGAGTTTATGCACGCCGTCCCAGAGAGGGGTTGCGGTTTTGGTAAGTATTGGTTTGTTGGTGTTGGGGTCTATACTCACGGCTTCACCGTGTATCGAGGTGGTTTGTACTTCGGATATTCCTGAGCACGGGACTACGGATATCAGTATGCTGATGACACAGCTATATAAACTTGGGTAAGTAAACATAACAGTTAATATCCTCAATCACATTTTTTTTGAACTTTAAGTTGATTTGTGTATGTTTTTAAGGTGGTTATCCACTGTGCGGCTGTGTGTACTAACCAAAAAGGGTGAATTGTTAGTACAAGCGCTTAAATTACGTGCTTGTACTGACTAATGGTTAAAAAGTTGAACCATAGGAAGGTGTTTAGTCTTTAATTTTTATAATCGTCTTAGTAGTTCGGCCTTTTTGGTTGTAAACTCATGATCAGTCAAAATTCCTTTGGTTTTTAAGGCGCCTAGGCGTTCAATAGCACTAAAAATGTCGGCAGTTTGCGAATCTGTTTTGCCCTCAGATTTGCTATTAGTACCCAAATCTTCCATATTTGTGGTGAAGTTTGTATTTTGAGGAGTTACAGGTTTACCGTTTCTGTAAACTACTGGTAGGGTGGATAGGTCTACTGTACCGTATTGACTAGTAAAAACAATACCACCGGTGCTCCCTTGTTGCTGTGAAAAACCACCTATTCGGTGATCTTGAGTATCATAAACCCATACCCCTCCGGTATCTACGGCCAGACGTCTCAGATTGGCGAAATAGGCATAGCGTACGTTGTTTTGGCTGCCCGTGGCATTTGGAGTTCCTAACTCTGGTGGCCACCACTCTTGTTGTGGATCGGGGATAAATAATCCTGATTGTGAATTGTTTGTAGTTGCGGTGTTAGGTTGGCTATTTATCGCGGCGACTAGGGTTTGGCAAAGGTAGTCTACTCGAGATTTGAGGTTGTTATTGAACATATCACCAAGCATGATCATGCCGCCTTGCATCCATTGGCCAGATCCTCCAAAATCTGGATGGTTGAATTGGGCCATGGAGCTATTGCCATTTTTTAAGGCAAATAGCATATGGGTGACGGCTTGGGTGCTGAAGCCAGTATTTTGTGCTATGTTTTCTACTGTGCGTAATCCTTCTTTGCTTAGGAGTGGCATAGGTTATTCCTGTGTGGTTGATGAGGATAATGATATTGGATATAGGTTATTAAGAGTAGTGGTAAAGTAAATATTTGAGATGTTTTTTGGTCCTAATGTAGTAATTTATTCTAGAGAGCTTAGGTCTAGGTTTCCGAGACTGTGTAACGGAAACCTAGGGTGTTTGAGGTTATGGTATAATTATATCAGAGTGCGCTGACTTTGGGTTAAATATTTGCATATAAATCTAGTATTTATTTATGGCTTTTGTCCCACAAAAATATAATACGGGACCTGTAATCCTAGTAAATAAGGTACTTTAGAGCGCCGTTCAAAACATTGATGTTTGGGTAACATGTGGCGTAGGGTGGTAAGGTGTTCTGGATTAAGACGTACGCCGTCGTGAGCAAACCAGCGTGGCCAGAAGGTTCTGGTCATGATGCCGTGTTTTACTGCTCCAGCAGGTGGATTGGCGGTGGATACGTAAAAGTCTACGATTCCTAAGGTTCCTCCTGGTGCCAGAATAGATATGGCATTTTCTATGGCGCGTTTCCAATCTGGAATCATGGTGATGGCATAGGAAAAGTAAACGTAATCGGCAGGGGTATTAGGTTTATAGGTCGTAGCGTCGGCTTCGACTATGCGTACGTTAGGTAGGTCTTGGGTACGTAGGTTGGCTTCTTTGAGCAGGGCGGGGCATAGATCTACTATTTCTATCGATTCTAGTTGTTTGAGTTTGTCTCCAAAATAGAAAATATTATGGCCGGTGCCGCCACCTAGCTCAATGATACGTGCTCCCGGTGCTGGATTTAGTAGTTCAATTAGTTCGCGTCGGCCTTGTAATAGGCGTTCGCGAAATGCGTCGTAGTGTTTGGCTTGGGGTGCATAAAAGGCTTCCAAACGTTCAGCATGCGACCCGGTGCGGGATTGTCCACGTAGTAAATGCAGGATTATGCGGATGTCATTTGAGTTCATTGTGGAGTAATCAGGTCTGCAATATGGAAACCGGCGTAGGTGTGTACTCGGTCTTTGGTTTGGAGTTCTTCGGCAAGTTCGGGATGAAATCTTAGGCGATCATGTAATGGGGGTTCGCCGGGATTGGGGATTACATTGTCCAAGTAGCTGGGAGTGGCATGGGCACTGCGAAATATAATTCTGGTATTGGGACCTGCGCGGTCTATTATTGCACTCCATTCTTCAGCTAGGGCGTCTGGGTAATAGGAGCTCATCCAATCCATATGGTCAAGTAATACAAACTTGGAGATCTTATATTTTGTCTCCTTTAGTAGTTCGGTGACAGTGCAAGTATGGAATTCGATGTTGTCTACTAGGCCATTTTTTAGGGCTTCGAAATTGTCTGGTTTTAGATATTCGGGACAGCAGTCAGGAGTGTAGTGGCCGTGGATATACACTGACCAGAAGTAATTGGTGGCTACTGGTAGCTGTAAGAATACATATTCTACGGATTCACGGATGAATCCGGCTATGCCATTGGCGTGTTGGGCTTGGACTTCTTTACGTTGTGGAAAGGGAACTCCGAGGAAGTTCATGGTAAATTGACGTGATAGGGCCCAGTTCATGGCTGGTCCCCAGAGGAGAGACTGAATTTTATTTTCGTAAATGTGGCGTTGTTCGTCTAGGGTTCTGGCAGCTAGTATTTCGGATACTCCAGAGGCTAGTTTGGGGTTTAGGCGTAGGTAAGTACGAAATACTTTGGCTACAGTGCCGGATAATCCCTGAAAATAAAATCCACCTTTGGCATCGCTGAACCAGTGGGCTCTTTCGTCCCAAAAATGTCGAGCAAATGGGCTGAGGTCGGCACGGATTTTTTCGCGATAAATGTCAGAAAAATTGGGATGAATTCCGTCGCCAAAGATTTTGAAAAAATCTGCGAATTCTAAGTGGCGAATCCCGGCAATTTTAAGCTCTAGTAAGGCTGTTTGGCGAGGGTTGGCGTCTACTGTGAGTATCCGTTTTGGGCCGGCTAGTGCGTAGTCTAACACATTGCAGCCGGCGCTGGTGATTACCAGCATGATGTCTTCTGGATTTATTTTGAGGGCTATGCGGTCTACGGCTGGGTCTTCCCAGCATGCGTTGTATACTAGGGACCTGGTATATATTGCGTTAAAAACTTTTTGATCGATACGATCGCGTAGGGTGTGAGGTGAGATGTCCAGGGGAACCTCCAAAAGTAAAAATACTATTGTTCTGAATAGTAGGTTATTTTTTTTAAGAGCAAATTTTACTAGTCAAATGGGTAAACTTCTGATAGTATTGCTGGCGTTACTGTACACTGGTTGTTGTGTGTATGCATGCGTTTGGGCGTTGCTACGAATATTGCTATTAAGTGGTAGGGTAATTGGCATCTGGTGTCAGTAAGTATAGTCTGCATTCTTCTTTAAGTGCCTGTAGCTCAGTATGGATAGAGTACTGCCCTCCGAAGGCAGGGGTCGTGGGTTCGAATCCCGCCAGGCGCGCCATACATTTCAATTTATTCATTCTACATAGTATCCTTTAGCTGGTAAGTGCGCCTTAGTTTTATCAATTGCATTATACGGTTAGATTAAGGACTACTAGATTATAGCAATACCCTCATAAAATAACCATGCTGATCAATCCGGGCCATGGGTCTAGGTTGTGTGGCGTCGGTTTGACCGTGCAGGTCAATATTCTGGATTTAAGGTAAGATTTTAGTATAGTATTTGCTAAAATTATGTAGGTCAGAATTATAACCTATACACCGTAAAATTACAGTGTTATTGCAGTTTCAGATTGCGTGCTATACCTAAAATCCAGGTAACACAACAAGTTTATGTTCTAATCCTAGGGTGCTGGAGTACCATACGTGGAATGCCAAGAGATAAGCATTCGTTTATATAAAAAAAGCTTAGAGCGTATAACTAAAACTGCGCCGCAGTTTTTGAATCGTTTTTACTATCACTTTATGGGTATAGGACCAGTTGTAGCCCTAATGTTCAGGGGGCGCAATATGGAACGCATAAAACGTAAGCTGATGACTACTATGGAATTAGTTGCTGATAAAGTTGATCAGGTGCCGGGTACGATTATGTATTTGGAATTACTGGGACGGATTCATAATAGGCGTCAGGTTACCATTGATCTCCTTAGGGCATGGCGTAATGCATTAATTAGTACTGTGTCTGAGTGTGATCCTGAGTTTGACGAGAATATCAGATTAAGTTGGCTTGAGGTTTTAGATTCTGTTATAGCAGAAATGTATAAATACGATATTCGTGATAAATCAAGTAGTTAATGCCGACACAATAAGTGTTTTCCAGATAATTAGTTAGAATTTCTGATGCGTATTTCGTTGGATTCAGTTTTTGATGAGTGTGTTAGAGCCGTAGGCAGTGTTGGATAAGCTTATGGATTTGCTAAATGTCGATGTAATCAAGAGTTGTTTGACCAGCCAGGTTCTTACCCAGATCAGCACCATTGAAATTTTTCCTAGCCTAAGTTCAACTAATACTTATTTGATGCATAAGGCCGTATCTGGTGCCCCCAGTGGTAGTATCTGTTTGGCGGAGCAGCAAACCGCTGGGCGCGGACGGCATGGTCGTATCTGGGTATCCCCACCTAGTGGAAATATTTATGTATCTTGTTTATGGCGTTATAATCCAACACCAGATAATTTAAGTAGTCTTAGCCTGGTCTGCGGTGTGGCTTTGGTTAGAGCGTTATGGCAGTTAGGAGTTACTAATATTAGTCTTAAGTGGCCAAATGATTTGCTGTTGTCAGGGCGTAAATTAGGTGGGTTATTGCTAGAAATAAGACGTGATACCAGGGGTGCTAGCTTAATAGTAATTGGTATTGGGTTAAATTTACATCTATCTTTGGAAGATACCTATGCTATTTCTCAACCTTGGGCCGCTTTGGATCAACTGCCAGGAGGTATACCGTGCACCCGTAATCACTTGGTGGCGGTAATTCTTAATCAGCTCATCATGAGCCTGAATAGTTTCAAAATTAATGGATTACAACCGTTTGTTAAGGATTGGATTCAAAATGATGCCTTAACGGGAGCACAGGTTACTATGACGGTTGGGGAGCAAACAATTACTGGTGATTACTTAGGGATAGGGTTAGATGGTGCTATGCGTCTTGCCAACAATGGAAAAATAACTCTTTATTATGGAGGTGAAGTACAAAACTGTATTTATAAACGCTGATTTATAGTTTCCACCAATCACCATATACTGCGTGTTTTAGCCGGTTGAAAAACTGTGTAGTTAATGTTAATTCAGTTTATATTTATATGTTCTATTACCGTATGAGAATTATTTACTATGGCAAAGAATGCAACTACAACCAGTGTTAGCTCTAGATTCGTGAAGCTATTCCTTTTTACGGGAGTAGCGGTAACATTAATGTTTTCTGGAATTTTAACCCTGGTATTTCAAAATAATCTGCGTAACCAAGCTCTTACCGATATCAGAAATATTCAATCTTTTTACAACAGCTTGGTTGAAGCTGATATTAAGATGTTGGCTTCGGCCCTTAATACTTTTTCCAAAAACGCGGCTATGCGCAATACGTTTGTTAAGCATAATCGGGATGAGTTATTTGCAGCTTGTAACGATTTGTTTACTGACAATAGGGATAGCTTCGGTATTACCCATTTCTATTTTATTGATAATGACGGTACTTGTTTTTTGCGCATGCATAAGCGGGATTTGTACGGTGAATTGATTGATAGAAAAACCTTTGCTTATGCTAAAACAACTGGTAACGTGGGGTCTGGAATTGAATTAGGTCAGACGGCCTATGCTTTACGCGTTGTAATGCCTTATAAGGATGGAAATAGTACTGTTGGTTATGTAGAGTTTGGTGAAGAAATTGAGCATTTCGATGGAGTGATCAAGCAAGCTACCGGAGCTGACGTGGTAGTAGTAGCGGATAAAAGTTTGTTGGATAGACAAAAGTATACTGATGTGCGTACCCGTGCCGGTAAACCAGATGAATGGAATGATTTAGATAAATACGTGGTTATGCATGATACACTTGATCAGCATAATTTTTTCGTACGCCAGGTGTTCGACGCAGCAGCAGCTGCTAATGTCACAGAACCTACTTACCTGGGTAACATTCAGAATGGCGATAAAGTGTTAATGACGGGGATATTTCCTTTTTATGATTTTAACCATCGTAAAACTGGTGTGGTGTGGGTATTGCTTGACATTAGCGACCAAATACGCCAATTTTGGTGGTCATTGGCTGGTACTATAGGGATAGCGGTGTTGGTTCTGGGTATATTCTTGATCCTGGCTTTGCATAGTTTGCGGGTTAAGGTTATAAATCCGTTGATTAAATTAACGGCTCTAGCTGAGACCATAAGTAAAGGTGAGGAACTTAATCACGAATTAATTACCGATAGAACCGACGAAATTGGTATGCTCACTAAGGCGTTTGATAGGATGCGCATAAGTCATAACAAGTTAATTAAAAGACTGTTAGCTAATAGATAATGCCTAAAAATCCAGTTTCCCCATAGATACGCGGCCATAGGTTTGAGTTGTTTTCAGTATTTTGTATTTACCTACTATGCAGGGTTAAGGGGATTCTGACCAAACTGGGGTGTTAGGGGCCGGATGCTCCTTGCAAACCCCGGTGTCGCTGAGGTAAGGGATATTTGTACATTGCTTGGTGCCGTAACCAAAATATATTGTGCAGTATCAAACAATAGCGAGTATATTATGAATACATTAGTAGATAATTCAACCCTGATGCAGTATATCAAGGAGCTGCTTACAGATGGTAAGCGCGGAACATTGTTTATTACCACGGATAATAATCGTTCCATAACATTAGCTTTTGATAATGGGGTTGTAACTGGGATTTCGAGCCGTGGACTGATCCGCGGTGCGCGTGCTTTGGAGCATTTGATCCAAATAGAGCGGGCAAGTTACAAATATGATGATAAAGTACTGGACCTACCTGGCGGAATGCCAGATCCTAGAGATGTATCCCGTATTTTAGGGTTGCAAGCAGATAGCAATCAACCCTTTTCAGAATTGACTGCTACCGATTCTTTCCACATTCGATCCTTGCGCATATTAAGTAAGCATTTGAGGAACGCTGTGGGACCTTATGCAGTATTGGTCATGGATGAGTTGAAAGAATCGCTGTTTAAGGAGATAACCTCCCTTGAAGATGTCGAGTTGTTAGTGCATAGACTAGCCTTAGAAGTTGATGGTCAAGAACAAATTCGAGAATTTACCGATAATGCACTGGCTGAATTGAGCGATCTATATAAATCGATAATTTAGCGTGGGCTTAGGATGCTGGTAAATCCAGCAAACGCTTTGGTTGTACCTTACCATCGTCTGTAATCAACCCAACTCCTAGAAAAAAACCAGTCTTAGTGTATAAGCGTACCCATCCTGTAGAGGGTGCCTGTGGTACCAATATCGGCTGGCCCTGCTTTAGGTAAAAAGTGCTAACTGCGGATACTCTCACCTCAGGCCAGTGAGCAAGGGCACTGTGGGCAGTTAGCAATAAAGCATCTAAGGCCTGATGACCCTGTTGGGCGGCCTGGTGTATAGTATCCATAGTCACCATTCCAGCAGCGGTGTAGGGACCCACCCCGAGGCGGCGTAGAGCACTGACATGGGCCCCGCAGCCGGCGGCTTTGCCGATGTCTTCGGCTAAAGTACGAACATAAGTTCCCTTAGAACACCGAACTTCTATGGTAAATTCAGGCGGTTTCCAGTCTACTAGCTTTATTGCATAAATGGTTATTGTTCTTGGGCTACGTTCTACCTCAAGGCCTTGGCGTGCCAATTTATATAAGCGTTCCCCTTTGTGCTTGACAGCTGAGTACATGGGGGGAATTTGCTCTATTTTACCAGTGAACTGGGGTAATAGTGCTTGAATATGCTCAACCTGCACGTGTTCCCAGGGTGCTGTGGCAGTTACCTCTCCTTCCTTATCCGCAGTAGTCGTGGTAACACCTAGGTGTATTTGCACCAAGTAGTTTTTATCTGCATCCAACAGGAAGGCAGAGATCTTGGTTGCTTCACCCAGGCATAGTGGTAATAACCCGGTAGCCAATGGATCCAGGCTACCAGTGTGACCGGCTTTACGCGCTTGGTATATTCGTTTTACTTGCTGCAGTGCAAAGTTAGATGTTAGGTCAGGCGGTTTATCTAATAACAAGATACCATTGACAGCCCGCCCTGGATTACGACGCTGAATCATTGTTTCCTATTTCGTTCAGAGGTGATGGTTCGGCACTAATGGCCTTGTTGATAAGATCGGTTACATAGGAACCGCGTACAACCGACTCGTCATATACAAAGTGTAATGCTGGTACGGCACGGATACGGGTGCGTTGAGCTAGCTCGTGCCGTAAAAAACCAGCCATGACTTTATTCAGCAGTTTGGAAGTAGCCTGGATGTCAGCATTAGAACAGGTAAAAAATACCTTGGCGTATGCGAAGTTTTTGGCTAATTTTACCTCCTGAATCGTAACGGTTCCTAACCGGGGATCGCGAACTGCACCTTGCAGGATACTGGCCAATTCGCGTCGCAACTCGGCACCTAACCGATCAGCACGTTGAAATTCTCGCATGGATGATTGAAGGTCCTATGCCGAAGGTGCTACTTTGGTAATTTCATACACTTCAATGTTGTCACCAACTTTGATATCATTATAGTTTTTGACTCCTATACCACATTCTAATCCGGCCTTGACCTCAGTAGCATCATCCTTAAAGCGCCTTAGGGATTCTAGGGATCCCTGGAATATTACTACATTATCTCTTAGTACCCGGATAGGATTATGGCGTTTAATAACACCATCTCGGACCATGCAGCCTGCGATAGATCCATATTTGGTGGAGCGAAATACTTCTCTTACTTCGGCTACGCCAATTATCTCTTCGCGAATTTCTGGGGCTAGCATACCCACGATAGCCTTTTTAACATCATCTAAGGCTTCATAAATTATGCTGTAATAACGTAGATCTAATCCTTGTTCTTCGACTACGCGCCGGGCGCCACCATCAGCGCGTACGTTAAAACCGATAATGGAGGCGTGAGACGCTAAGGCTAAATTGGCATCAGATTCGTTGATTCCACCTACACCAGCGGCTATGATTGCGACTTTAATTTTATCGGTGGAGCATGCTACCAGGGCGTCACGTAATGCCTCTACGCTGCCTTGAACGTCAGCTTTGACTACTAAATTGATGGATTTTACTTCGTTTTCACCTTTTTGGGAGAATAGATCCTCTAATTTGGCCGCCTTGTTGGATGCAAGTTTGGTGTCACGAGCACGTTCTTGACGTAGAGCCGCCACTTCTCTAGCACGCTTTTCGTCCTCTACTGCGATTACGTCATCTCCAGCGTTAGGTGCTCCAGAAAGTCCTAGCACCTGTACCGGGATTGACGGTCCGGCCTCTTTCACGGCGCGTCCAGTTTCATCAAATAGGGCCCGTACGCGACCTAACTCGCCCCCGCTTACTATCATATCCCCACGGCGCAGTGTTCCAGATTGCACTAACACGGTAGCCACGGCCCCGCGTCCTTTATCGAGACTAGATTCCACTATAGTACCACGCGCTAGTCCCTGTACTGGGGCTTTGAGTTCCAATACTTCGGCTTGCAACAATATTAGTTCTAATAGGGCATCGATGCCGGCACCTGTTTTTGCTGATACCTCAGCAAACATGGTATCTCCACCCCAATCTTCAGAGATAACCTGTTGTTGCGATAATTCTTGACGAACCCGGTCTGTATTTGCACCAGGTTTATCTATCTTGTTGACTGCAACCACTATTGGTACTTTGGCGGCGCGGGCGTGCTGAATAGCCTCTATAGTTTGAGGCATGACTCCATCATCTGCGGCTACAACCAATACAATTATATCCGTAGCTTGGGCACCTCTGGCGCGCATAGCGGAAAAAGCAACGTGACCGGGGGTATCTAAGAAGGTGATAACTCCACGTGCAGTTTCTACATGGTAAGCACCTATATGCTGGGTAATACCTCCGGCTTCACCAGCTGCAACTTTGGTGCGCCTTATATAGTCAAGTAACGAGGTTTTACCATGATCAACATGTCCCATAATGGTTACCACAGGAGCCCGTGGTACTAATTCACCATCTGAGATATTGGCTGCTTCTATGATTTGTTCCTCGATATCCTTACGGTCCATAGCCACTGCTTTATGGCCCATTTCCTCTACTATCAACATCGCGGTATCACGATCTAAGCTTTGGTTAATGGTGGCCATTATGCCGTGTTTCATCAATTCTTTAATAACCTCAGTGGCTCGAATTGACATTTTTTGTGCAAGGTCAGTCACGGTTATTGATTCGGCAATGGCAACTTCTTTGATTACCGGTGCGGTTGGCCGTTGAAATCCATGTTTAGATTCAGCTGTTTGAATGGCTACCTTGGCAACTTTTCGTGGCTTTTTACGCCGTCTACTGCGACGCTCTTCCGGAATATGCAGTTCTTCCTGAATTGATACATCGTAGTCATCAGTTTCGACCTCGGCCTCTAACATGGTGTCGAGTACTCGTTTGGAATCTTTACGCGGTACTTTGCGCGATCCAGATACCCGCTCGTTATCAATGAGGGCTGATCTGGTATCTTTGGAGGCGTCGCTACGTATGGACTCACGGCGGACCCGTTTTTCAGGCGGCAGTTCTGCCGAGCCTTCGCTGGAAGGTCGGTGCCTAACTTCAGATCCAGCAGGACGGGGCGGCCGTGGGCTGCCATCGCCAACATTTATGCGCCTGCGCCCAACTTCGGAGCTGGAAGTGCGTACACTTCTGCTTTCCGTGGGACCTGTCGCTGTCCTTCTAGACTCACCTGCAGGAGTTGATTTTTGGGGGCTGGTGGTATTACCAACAGCACGTCTCCTCGGTTCAGGTAGGTCTGTTGAGTGTGAAGGTGACCTAGTATGTTCAGATGGTCGTTGCGATTCAGATCGACGTTCGGTATGGACTGGTGTATCCGAGGTCGTAGAATGTTTACGCTCAATTTGACCGCTGGAGGTGTCACGGTTGCCTAACGGGGCCTGGCGTTCTGCTTCAGCGCGGTTACCACGCCAGGGATCAGGTCTGTCACCAGTAACTACGCGTCTAGTTCGGGGTGGGCGGTTGCCAACCGGGTGGGAGGTGCTATCTTCATCACTTGAGCTCCTAGGTCCTCGGTTGCCGTTGCCCCGATTAGGTTCCCCGCTGCGAGTTTGCGGTCTACGGGGTTGATCTCGGTCCGGTTTGGAATCTTCGACGTTGCCTTCTGTTGTGTCACGATTATGGGAGTATGGGCCTTGGGCACGTGGTCCTTGCGGACGTGGTCCCTGAGTGCGTGACTCTTGAGTGCGTGGTCCTTGCGGACGTGGTCCCTGGGGACGTGGTCCCTGAGAGCGTGATCCTTGAGGACGTGACTCTTGATTGGATCTTGATGCTAATGTTCCAGTTCGCCTGTCCCCAGCGGAGCGTGGTGGGGATGAGCGGTCACTAGTGCTGGCAGGTGCGGCGTCTGGAGCATGGGTAGCACGAGGTTCTGATTGTACCTCGGTATCATCCCGATCGGGTGTGGGAACCGGAGTTTGGGGTGTACTAGATCCCAATAATTTGGCTTCTTGAGCCAAACGTATTTTTTTATCTTCCTCGGCCTGCTGTTTCTGCTGGGCTGCTTGTTCACTTAATGCCTGCTGTGCAGCCTCTACCTCCTTACGTTTGGCTTCCGGTAATTCGCTGCGTTTCACAAAAGTTCGTTTACGGCGTACCTCTACACTTACTACTCTGGTTTCAGTATTGGGGCGTCCCGTATAGGAATGTCGATGCCCTCCACCGATACGTCCATCGCCCGGAACTGGTTGTCGTAACACAGTTTGACGGATTTCACTTACCGATTTGCGTTTTAGAGTTATGCGGTCAGGGGATGGGCTTGCCAGGTCTTCTTTGCCTTGGCTGCGCCGCAGATAGCTTAACAGCTGTAACTTTTCTTTTTCGGTGACCGTGCCATTTTCGTCACTAATGTTAATTCCGGCCTCATTTAATTGAGTCAACAGGCGTGCCACAGGTATTCCCACCATGTTGGCTAGTTGTTTGACGGTTACTGCACTCATCTAGGATTTCTCCAATATCTCATTTTTCCTGCATATTAGCGAACCATGGCGCTCGTGCTTTCATTATTACCATTGCAGCACGTTCTTTATCCATACCTTTTATGCCCATAAGGTCCTCTACCGATTGTTCAGCCACTGCTTCAAGAGTTAACAGATTATTAGATATTAGCTTGGTGGCTAGAGTAACATCCATACCCTCAATTGTCAGTAACTCTGGTGCTATTACTGAGATTTCTTCCAGCGCTATGGCTCTATTCAGCACAGCATCTTTGGCATTTTGACGCAGTTTCTCCACTAAGGGTTCGTCAAACTCTTCTATCTCTAACATTTCGGCTACTGGTAAGTATGCGATTTCGTCCAGGGTAGAGTAGCCTTTTTCTACCAAAATATTTGCACACTCTGCATCGATATTTAATTGGGATCGGAATAATTCAACAAGCTCACGTTTTTCGCTTTCAACCTTTTTAGATGCCTCGGCTTCATCTATTACGTTTATTATCCATCCGGTAAGCTGGCTGGCTAGGCGTACGTTAACCCCATATCGACCTATGGCTTGAGACGATTTAGCCTCGTTTACCACCACGTCGGCGCTGTGAGTTTCTTCGTAAATAACTATAGAAAGTGCTTCCGCAGGGGCCATTGCATTCATTATGAACCGCGCTGGATATTCGTCCCATAATACTATATCTACATGTTCTCCGTTTAATTCGCTACTTACAGCCTGAACCCGGGATCCACACATTCCTACGCAGGCTCCAATTGGGTCGATACGCGGTTCACAGGCATGTACTGCGATTTTGGAGCGCCCTCCAGGGTCTCTAGCGGCGCCACAGATTTTGATAAGCCCCTCGCCAACTTCAGGAACCTCTAGTTTAAACAGTTCAATAAGAAATTCAGGTGCAGTACGCGACGCTATCAGTTGCGGCCCCTTGCTAATTTCCGGACGCACTTCGCACAGGTAACCGCGTACCCGGTCCCCAATCCTATTCGCATCATGTTTTATAGTATGCTCTTTAGGTATGATAGCCTCTACGTTGCTTCCGAGATCGATAATTACATCTCCACGTTCTATCCTTTTTACTATTCCAGTGATCAATTCTCCTTTGCGATCTTGGAAGGCACTAAGTATTTTGGCCCGTTCCGCCTCGCGCACCTTTTGTACTATTACCTGTTTAGCAGTTTGGGCGGCTATCCTATCAAATGCTGCCGATTCCATAGGCTCCTCTATGTAGCCGCCTACAACTGATTCTGGTTCTAGCATAACGGCTGCGGATAAGGAAATTTGGCGCTTGGGATATTCAAGACCGCAATCGACTGGGTCCTCTACTATTTGCCAGCGGCGTAGAGTTTGATAATCTCCGGTCACTCTGTCGATAACGACCCGTACCTCGATGTCGTTACCATAGCGTTTGCGAACCGCTGAGGCTAATGCTGCCTCTAAAGCTTCAAAGATTAGGCTTTTGTTTACCCCGCGTTCATTCGATACCGCATCGACAACAAGTAGGATTTCTTTATTCATGCCTTAATCTCTGGTTAAAAATCCGGAACTATGCGGGCTGTATCAATCTTATCCAGTGGAATATGATATAGCACCTCCCCTTCTGCAATTAGCACCTCTTGCTTGCTGGTACCTACCAGGGTTCCATTAAATCTTTTGCGGCCTTCCATAGCCCCAAGAAGTGCAACTCGTACTTTGTTGCCCTTAAACCGTTCAAAATGCGCTAGTTCAAACAGAGGACGGTTGGCCCCAGGTGAGGACACCTCTAGATCATATTGACCAGCTATCGGGTCGGCTACATCCAATACTCCGCTTAATTGTTGACTGACCAGGCTGCAATCATCTAGACTGATCCCGTCCATATGGTCGATATATACTCGCAGCACCGTTCCGGAATGTCCTTTGCTGAACATCTCTATACCTAAAAGTTCGTATCCAAGCCCGGTAACCGCAGCACTAATTATTGTTTTGAGATTTTCAGGTACTGTACGCATTAACATATTTCACAAATAAAAAAAGGGCCCTAAGCCCAGCGTAATCTTAGAGGTCAGGTCCACGCAACAACCGCACCCCCTCCAATTGGTAACTAGTAACCGCGCTCCCAGCATCTGTACCTAGTTTAATGTCCAGCTACCATCCTATCCTTAGAACCTACACTTGATTATAAGGATAAGTGTAACTATTAGCAATGGCGTACTCAGCAGCCCGCAAGTTCCAGGTTCCAGATTCTAACCTGTTGATTTTTAATCTCAACCCAGAATTGGGTGGAGTAACCTATTGATTTTAAACATCGGCCCAAATTTGGGCCGATCAACCTAGTGATTATTCCGATCGGTTCAGATTTGAGCCAATTAACCTATTGATTTATAAGATAACCCAACTTTGGGTTATGAGTAAACTCAAAGACTTACCAGCACTGTACCAATAGCCTGAATCCCGGCTATTTTTGCAAATCAAGGACTTACCATCCAGATTAACACCCTAGTGCCAGCCGCGTCTAAATTTGATATAACTAGTCACTAGCGAGAAGGTAGAGAAGGTAGAACAGGAGGTGTAAGAAAATGTATATCCACTGGATAACCGAGCACATCGCCCAGGGCCCCAAGCCCTATGGTAATGAGTATCAAGATCTAGTTAATAACGGCATAACCCATATCCTAGATCTTACAGAGTTTAGCGCAACAGTTCAAGATGAAATTACCACCCAATTACACATAATACATGAATATATAATCGACTTTCAATTTATTCCTTACACGCAAGTTGAAAAATGCTGCCAGATTATCTATGATATTTTAGAACAACCTCAACATAAATTGTATATACATTGTTGGGCTGGGATTGGCAGATCCTCTACCATCCTTTGGTTGTATCTAATTGGTTGTGGTATAGATCCTGAATTAGCCAAAAATATCATAAAAACAGCTAATCGTGCAGCCACGCCAGGAAATAAAAGCCTCTCAGATTCTAGTCACATTAGTTGCATCAAAGCATACGCAGCAGATCATGGTTGGTCAAAATCAACACCTAGGCTTTAAACCGTTGGTTTAATGTAACGAGACCAGTAACACCAGCATATGCCTGTTTATTTTGGCACTTGAGTAGTATTTTGACGTTATTGCATGTAACAACCATGTAGTAATTGTATAGCGTTAAGAAAATAAAGGATTAGTAGAGCAAAAAATGCAGCAACAACTTATAGAACAGGCTTTTACTGATATAGCCAACATTACACCAAATTCAGCAGATCAGACCCTACGCCAAGCTGTAACGGATGTCATTACACAGTTAGATAATGGCACCCTGCGAGTGGCTCAACTGGCCAATGGCCAATGGCAGGTGAATGAATGGATAAAAAAAGCAGTACTCCTGTCCTTTCGCCTGGAAGAAAATACTGTTATCACAAATAATTATACTCGATATTACGATAAAATTCCGGCTAAATACTCTGATTATCAAACACCAGAATTTTGCAACGCAGGCGTTAGGGTAGTACCACCGGCCACTGTGCGTCGTGGTAGTTTTATTGCCCCTGGTTGCGTATTAATGCCATCATTTATCAATATTGGGGCCTATGTGGATACAGGAACCATGGTGGATACCTGGGCCACAGTAGGTTCTTGCGCGCAAATTGGTAAAAACGTACATTTATCCGGTGGAGTTGGAATTGGTGGAGTTTTAGAACCAATTCAAGCGGCACCAACTATTGTTGAAGATAATTGCTTTATCGGAGCACGTTCGGAGATAGTAGAAGGGGTTATTGTGGAGGCTAACTCAGTAATCTCTATGGGAGTGTATATTGGGCAGTCTACACGTATTTATGATCGGGAACGTGACGAAATAACCTATGGACGTGTACCAGCAGGCTCGGTAGTAGTTTCAGGTAATTTACCAGCTAGTGACGGCAAATACAGCTTATACTGTGCCGTCATAGTTAAGCGTGTTGATGCTAAAACCCGATCTAAAGTTGGAATTAATACCTTACTTCGAGATTTATAGTCGCCATGTCAGCAACACTTAAATTAACTAGTGAATTGATAAGTAGGCCTTCGATAACACCAGATGATGCTGGCTGTCAAGAGTTAGTTATTTCTCACCTAGAACCCTTAGGATTCCAGATCGAACGACTAAAATTTGGTAATGTAACAAATTTGTGGGCTAGGCGTGGTACCATCAGACCTTTATTGTGTTTAGCCG
This sequence comes from Achromatium sp. WMS2, assembly GCA_001276605.1. Taxonomy (GTDB): domain Bacteria; phylum Pseudomonadota; class Gammaproteobacteria; order Chromatiales; family Chromatiaceae; genus WMS2. Next base: position 7,379 of record JXSN01000006.1, on the reverse strand, counting down.
GACACACTGATGTAGTCCCACCAGGATTATTGTCCGCTTGGGATACTGATCCATTTCAACCTACCATCTGCGGCGATTTTATACATGGTCGCGGAGTAGCCGACATGAAGGGTGGGGTTGCCGCCATGGTAACTGCCGTCGAAAATTTTGTGAGCGACCATCCTAACCACAATGGATCTATTGCTTTTTTGCTAACCAGTGATGAGGAAGGTCAAGCTGTAGATGGTACTGTTAAAGTCATAGATTGGTTACGAAATAGAAACGAAGAAATTGATTGGTGTCTATTAGCAGAACCTAGCAGCCTTGATTTTGTAGGTGATTTTATCAAAAATGGTCGCCGTGGGTCCCTAAATGGTTATTTGAAGATAATGGGGAAACAAGCTCACATTGCTTTCCCACATTTAGCCAATAATCCCTTGCACAAATCGGTAAACAGCTTGGCCGAACTATGCGCAACAAAATGGGACGATGGCAATGAATCTTTTCCACCGACTAGTTTCCAGATATCCAATGTGCATATGGGTACGGGGGTAGAAAATATTATTCCAGGGATTTTATCGATTTGGTTTAATTTTAGATTTTCTACTGCTAATACACCTGAGCAACTTAAGCAACAGGTTGCTAATATCCTTAATCAAGGCGGTTTTCCATACGAATTAGAGTGGAAACTGTCCGGTGTGCCATTTTTAACCACACCTGATTGCAGGCTAATTGATGTCACTTGTCGGGCTGTACAAGGTATTACTGGACATTTACCGAAACTGTCTACTAGTGGTGGAACTTCAGATGGAAGGTTTATTGCTCCATATGGTGCTCAAGTGTTGGAGCTTGGGCTATTAAATAATACTATCCATCAGGTTAATGAATGTGTTAGAATCAGCGATTTAGATTTGCTAACTAATATTTATCAGGAAATTTTACTATTGCTTTTTAATGAATAAATGCCAAAATATTACGATACGCGACCAGGACAGCGCTATCCACCTGGAACTAAGATAGATGCGGATGGTGTAAATTTCTCCATATTTAGTCGCTATGCCACCAGTGCTGAGTTATTGCTGTATCAAGATTGCTATAGTGAGCAACCATTTCAAGTTATCAAGCTTGATTCCGAGTTAAATCACACATTTTTTAATTGGCACGTTTGGGTCAAAGCCTTGCCATTAGGTATTCATTACACATGGCGCGTGGATGGTCCTAAAAATACCAAGGATACAGGTAGCCGCTTCGACCCGCGTCAAGAATTACTTGATCCGTGGGCATTAGCTACCTGTAATTGTCTATGGGATCGATGGCATAGTGTTGGTGAAGGGCCTCAGCTACACCGTAGTATCCGAGCTGTTTTAGTCGCAGATAACTATGATTGGGAAACTGATAAGCCCTTATCTATCCCCTCAGAACAAATGATTATTTACGAACTACACGTAGGTAATTTCACCAGTCATCCAAATGCCAATGTTACTTATCCTGGTACTTTTGCTGGTTTAACTCAAAAAATACCTTATCTACAATCACTTGGAATCACGCATGTTGAGCTAATGCCTGTTATGGCCTTTGATTATCAAGATGTTCCAGCCAATGTAGCGGCACATGGTTTACATAACACCTGGGGTTATAGCACGCATAGTTTTTTTGCCCTGCATTCCAGTTATTGTAGTTCGACCGTAGCTGGCCGTCATCGCCATGAATTTCGCAATATGATTAAAGCGTTACATAAGGCTGGGATAGGCGTGATTTTGGATGTAGTATTTAATCATACAGCAGAAGGTGGTGCTGATGGGCCACTCATAAATTTTAAGGGATTTGGCAACGAAACATTTTATCACTTGGATAGCGGAGATAAACGGCGCTATCGTGATTATACCGGTTGTGGTAACACAGTTAACGCAAATCATCCTTTAGTTACAAGTTTTATTCTCGATTGCCTGGAATATTGGGTGCGAGAAATGCATATAGATGGTTTTAGGTTTGATCTGGCAAGTGCTATGGCTAGAGGTGAAGACGGTCAACCATTACCTAATCCACCAGTATTATGGGGTATAGAGCTTTCTAACGAACTGGCTAATACTAAAATTATTGCTGAGGCTTGGGATGCTGCGGGCTTATATCAAGTTGGATCGTTTCCAGGCTATCGTTGGTCAGAATGGAATGGTCGGTATCGGGATTGTATTCGTAAATTTGTACGTGGCGATCCTGGTTTAGTGGGTGAAGTAGCAACACGTATTGCCGGCAGTAGTGATTTATACCAGGCCAATTGGAGATTGCCTATCAATAGCATAAACTTTGTTACTTGTCACGATGGATTTACCCTATGGGATCTAGTAAGTTATAATAATAAACATAATTTTGATAATTATGAACATAACCGTGATGGTAGCGATGATAATTTTAGCTGGAATTGCGGCATAGAGGGTACTACCACCAATAGTAATATTTTAACCCTTAGACGCCAACAAGCTAAAAATTTTATTGTTATTTTGCTATTGAGTCAGGGGATCCCTATGTTATTATCTGGGGATGAATTACTAAAATCCCAAAATGGGAATAACAATGCCTGGTGTCAAAATAGTCCTTTAAGTTGGATTAATTGGCAAAATTTGGAGCAGCAGGCGGGGATGATAAGGTTTGTACGTGAAATGATTGCATTACGTAAAAAACATCCTAGTTTGCAGCGTCGCACATTTTATACCGGCATGGCTTCAGAGCACCAACGTTTTAGCGACATTGAGTGGCATGGTTTACAATTAGGGATGCCCGCTTGGAATGATACTGAAGCGCGTTGGTTGGCTTTTACTATTGGGGCTAGAACTACTAATGAGCCTGATTTGCACTGTATACTTAATATGTCGAGTAAATTTAAATGTTTTGAATTACCGGTGTTAGATGCTATGTACTGGCATCGCTTAGTAGATACACGCTTGGAATCCCCGCATGATTTTGCTAATAATGCCGAACCAGTGATAGTTTATACTGCACATTATTGGGTAGCGCCACATACAGCTGTGATTTTAGAATCTACTAGTCGAACTTAAATGTCAATATCGAATGTTAACATGATTTAGTCGTATTAAATTAGCATATCTAAGTTATTTGAGCATCAGCATATGCACCATAAAGTCCAATTGTAACAAAATTGAACTCTGAGTTTGGTGTTGTATGCATGCATTTATGCAGATGCTACTGCCTTTTGAAGATAATCAATATTAATGAATGACTTAATATCTGTACTGATGGTTAGTACTTCATATCCAGAAAATTTATCCGCTTGGCAGGGGTTATTTATTCGCCATCTTGCTGATGCTTTAGGGGCATATCCTGGTATTAAGCTACAGTTATGGGCGCCACCCGGTGAACACAGTAAGTTTGTGGCTGATGCCTGCACAATTGAGGAAAGCATGTGGCTAAAACAGTTATTGGCTCAAGGCGGTATAGCGCATATTTTACGCCAACGTAACTTGTCTAGCATAGTACAACCAATAAAGTTATTATTATTACTGCGTCGGGTGTATACGAGGCATATTCAAGATAGCATATTACACATAAATTGGCTCCAAAACGCCCTACCGCTGTATCGTTTGCGTACGCAACAGCCAGCGTTAATAAGCGTCTTAGGCACTGATATGTCATTATTAAATGTACCGGGAGTGCGTCAAGGATTAAGGCGTGTTTTTACTCAACGTCGCTGTCTGATAGCCCCAAATGCAGACTGGATGACTGGTAGATTACAACAGTTATTTGGGGATGTAGCCAGAATAAAACCCGTCGTGTTTGGTATAGATCCTAAGTGGTATGAGTTGCAACGTGGTGCGCTAGCCGTGCCCAGTAAGTGGTTGGTGGTATCGCGGTTGACGACAGCCAAAATAGGGCCGTTGTTTGCATGGGGGGCAGCGTTATTTGGTAAGAATAGAGAACTACATTTGTTTGGTCCTAATCAAGAATCTATGGAGATTCCAACTTGGGTCCATTATCACGGTCCTACGCACCCTCAGGACCTGATAACTAACTGGTTTCCACAGGCTACTGGATTAATAACTCTTAGTAAACATGCGGAAGGCCGGCCTCAAATTATGCTGGAGGCGATGGCCGCTGGATTACCGGTAATAGCCTCACAGCAACCCGCGCATGCTGATTTAATCCAAAGTGCTCAAACTGGTTGGCTGGTTGCTAACCAGGAATCCCTACAGACTGCTGTCGAATGGTTAGAAAATATCAGCAATAATATTAAGATAGGGCAACAAGCTAGAATTTGGACTCAACAGCATATTGGAACTTGGGATGATTGTGCCAAGCGCTATGTTGACGCTTATAACCAATTGTTGGAGTTGAGGTCATGAACGAGCCGAGTGGTATAATGGTGTTGGGTGCAAATGGTTTTGTGGGGCAACACCTGATCAAACGTTTGGTCAGAGATTCTTACACGCTAATATATGCTATTGACCATGGTTTTAGGGGTATAACTGATACATCCGATATCTCAAGTGTTATTTGTCATCAATCAACAATAGATAATCCTGAGTTGTTACACGAGTTATTGCCTAAATGCGGGTGGTTGATACATTTGGCTTGGGGGTCTATACCCAGTGCTTCAACGTTGGGACCGGTCTTTGAGGCAAAGACTAACCTATTGCCTACCCTAGGTTTATTAGAAATTCTACAGCAATATTCACATATTAACGTGCTATTTTTATCTACTGGTGGGGCAATTTATGGTGATACACTAGCAGATTTGTTTTCTGAAACAATCCCGCCGGCGGCTTTATCTTTTTATGCGGCTGGAAAAGCAGCGGTGGAGCAATTTATTACGGCATGGGTGGTACAACAGCAGCGGCGTGCTATTATCTTGCGTCCGGCTAATTTGTATGGACCGGGACAACTGGCAAAGCCTGGTTTTGGTATTGTACCTACTTGGTTGCAACTTTTGCAAGCGGGGGCACCGTTAGAAATTTGGGGGGATGGTGGTATCGTACGTGATTATCTCTATATAGATGATTTTATAGAATTGTTAGCAATGGTTATAAATAAGCCTAATTGGGGTAAAAATTGTAATATTTACAACGTAGGATCTGAAATTGGTGTAAGTCTTAATGAGCTATCTACGGCTATGTCCCAAGTAACTGGTTTTAAGTTGCAGCGGATTTATCACCCTGCACGTGCGGTGGATGTAAGGCATGTGGTATTGAATTGTAAGAGCCTAAAGACCGCTTACCCATGGGTAGCAAATGTTGATTTGATAAGTGGTTTACAGAAGACTTGGCGGCGGTTGCAGGCTATGGTTGATGATCAAAAATTAACGTAACTGTTTAATTATCATGCAACACCAATTAACAATCATACTCCCGCCCATTGTGGGCGGAAGTTGACCACGCCTAGGTACTAGACGTTACGGAGACGAATGCCACGTAAACCACGGGAGCTGGGTTTGCGTTTGATATTATCGCCGTCGTTGCTCCCAGTATCGTCTGTATCAACGACTGTTTCAACTTGAGTACCAGACATCTCAGAATCGGACTGCTCGCGTTCCATAGCATTCTCAGCCGCTCTAGAACTCCCCATCCTAATCTTTGAAATTGGAGAAAAATCTCGCACCTGCGGATTAGCAATTGATGGTAACAACTCTACTTGCCCCGGTTCCCCTGTACTCAAATCACCACTTCCCGCCTCCACTATTGGAGCAACCTCCGGCCCAGCCTTAGACTCGGACCTAGGCCTAGACTGAACAGCCTCAGTAGCCGGCATTATTGCTACATCCGGAGCTGTATGTACCACCGTTCTTAACTCATTCTCAACCCCAACATTACTGGCACCACTGCCACTCCCTACCTTAGGGCCAACTGGCGTAGCATCATTGCTAGTGCTATTCCCAGCATTGCCCCCGTTACCACCCCCAGATACTACCGGATTCCCACCCCCAGCTGGAGGCGGAGAATTAGGATTAGTTGGAACTGGCGTAGGACCAGGTTTCGGAACGAATAGCTTTAACAAAAACCAAACCCAGCGCCCAATGCTGATTATGATACTCACTAGAGTAAAAATAAAGGTTATAACACCGCCCCACACTCTTAACCACAACGGCAACTTAGGCATAGCGGGCTTGGTGGATACAGAGCCTGCAAACTCTACGGAATTGGCACCCTTACCTTGCAACTCAATTTCCGCATAACGTTTAGAGAGAGCAATTTCACCGTTTTCAGTTTCCTCAAAGTAAAAATGTTTGCGTAAACTGATGCACCCCAGTGGTATAACTATGACAGCTAACACCGTGCCCACGAAGACCCCAAAAAAGGTAGCAACGGCCATACCTTGGAAAATGGGATCGAACATTAGGGTCCAGGCTCCTCCAGCAGTAGTTAGAGAAGTAATTAAAATTGGCCGCATCCGAATTTCTGCCCCTGAAATCGCGGCTACTTTAACCGTTTTTCCTTTAGCTACCTCAAGTTTAACAAACTCCACGATCAGAATGGATTGACGTACGATAATTCCACCAAGTGCAATTAATCCAATCATTGAAGTAGCAGTAAACTCTGCCCCCATAATCCAATGTCCCGGAATAATACCAATTAGGGTCAAAGGAATAGGTGCCATAATAAGACCAGCAATAGCTAAATCCCCAAATTGCCACACGATAATACCGTAAATTAGCACCAGTGCTGCCATAAAGGCAAGCCCCATATCCCTAAAAGTTTCGTAGGTTACAGTCCACTCCCCACCCCATTCAAATCCAGAATGAGAAGACTCAGCTGGTGGACCAATTAAACCTCCAGGCATGCCGCTTAGTTTCACCCCGTCGGGAGTAGTATAGTTGACCAACAGCTTCTCTACTCCAAACATACCGTAGATTGGAGCGCCTAGAAAACCCTCCATCTCTCCAACCACATATTCCATGGGACGTAGGTCTTTGTGGTATGAAATATGATCCTCGTCTTGAAGCTCAAACCGGCCCAGTTCCCCCAACGGCACCACCTGACCACTGGGAGACATTATGGGGAGTGCACCCAGGCTACCCAGATCCGAGCGATTGGCTAAGGGAACCTGTAACACAATAAACGTAGGCTCTAGCACGTCCCCACGTTTCACATCTCCCACCTTAAATCCACCCATGGCCATTGCTAGACTATTATTGATTGCGTCTACCGAAATACCACGGCGTACTGCTTTTTCTGTATCTACACTAAACCGCCAGTATTTGTACGGCGTAACCATATAATTATCAACATCAACAATATTTTCGACTTGCTCAAACATTTGCGTCATGTCAGCAGCGACTCGGCGCCTAACCTCTGGGGTGGGACCGTAAATCTCAGCCACTACGGTTTGTAGAACCGGCGGCCCCGGAGGCATCTCTACCACCGCTATTTTAGCACCCAGACTCCTGCCCAAAG
>JXSN01000496.1 GCA_001276605.1 Achromatium sp. WMS2 | reverse complement strand
CACTGCTTGCTCTTACCCAAAGTGGTCTAGTGCGTTCTGGCCTCCTTGATCCTCAAACCGAAAGTCAATGCTCCTGGACCCTACACCATGACTACCTGGCCCGTTTAATTATAACAACTCACCGCTACGCAGCTCGCTGGCAACGCTTTTTGCAAGCTAGAAGCCATACTTTTTATACAGTTACCGGCCTAAGATCACGCTGGCAAGCCCTATTATCACCATGGGAACAGCTACGATTACTATTTGAAACTCAACGCGGCCAAGTAAATTTGGAAAATCATGGCATTTTCCTAATCCTAAGCACGGCCAAAGTCATACCCTTCATTTTAGCCCTATTGCTAGCCCTATCCGGCACCAACCTAGTCCTAGACTGGCAAGCACGCAACGCCGCCGATCTGGTACTATCCAATCTAAACAACACCTACAAGGTGACAGCTAGTTTGGATGGCGACGCCCTCCGCCAATTTTGGGTATTAGCAGCTGCTAATCAAAGATTTAAAACAGCATTTGTGCAACGCTCGCTTGCCAATGCTAACAGTCAGACTACCCTGGTTAACCATATGGAAATGCTAAATCAATCTCTTTTTGGTTTAGATCCACAATTTAGGCAACGCCGACACACCTTAAACCTAATACTTACCGACTTAAACAGGCGTAAAAACTCCCAAATTACCCCATACTCAGCACTTTTAGCTGCCACCATATACGCCACTGGTCCCGAAGTATTTGGTATCGCAACCGGTAGTACCGTAATCCAGTACCTAACTGCTGCCATGCGTGCTACCAACGATGGTGCTATCCTCTCAATACTGGGTATGACTCTGGGAAAATTAAGTGTATATTCCACCCCTGAACAAGTCAAAGACTGCGCTAATCGCCTAGTAACCAACATGCTGGCCAATAGCGATCGCCGCCAAATCATCCAAATCGGTCAGGCCCTTAATAGTTTAGAACCCAAATTACCGGCCCTCCAGGCGCAAATGGCCGCGGAACTGTATAAAAAGTATGGCTTCTAGCTTGCAAAAAGCGTTGCCAGCGAGCTGCGTAGCGGTGAGTTGTTATAATTAAACGGGCCAGGTAGTCATGGTGTAGGGTCCAGGAGCATTGACTTTCGGTTTGAGGATCAAGGAGGCCAGAACGCACTAGACCACTTTGGGTAAGAGCAAGCAGTG
>JXSN01000495.1 GCA_001276605.1 Achromatium sp. WMS2 | reverse complement strand
CTAGTGCTTACGCAGTAATTGGTATGCGGCATCACGGTTTTATGATATACTACCAACAAAGGCTATCGCCCGTTTAATTCGCCGCAAACAGTTGGATTTACCAACTAAAAATAACACTATGTCCAGACCTGGTGAAGCGGCGCGCCCGGTAATCGCCACCCGTAACGGTTGTGCTATAGCCCGCCAATACCAAGGTAGCTTGGTTCTACGTATTGAAGATACCGACCTGGAGCGTTCCAACACCGCTTCTGTTCAGGCTATCCTAGATGGACTAGATTGGCTTGGCCTTGACTACGATGCTGGTCCGTTTTTCCAAACCCATAGATTCGATCGCTACCACGAGGTCATAAATAACCTAATGGCCAATGGCCTGGCTTATCGTTGTGATTGTACCAAAGAGCGCCTGGCTGAGTTACGAACCCAGCAGATGGCGGCTAAACTTAAACCGCGCTACGATGGATATTGTAGATCCCGTATTGTTAATCCTGTAACACCGCACGTAGTACGTTTTCGCAATCCGGATATCGGCTCCGTTACGCTGGAGGATCTGATTCGGGGCCCAATAACCTTTGATAACGCAGAGTTAGATGATCTCGTAATTCGACGTAGTGACGGTTCGCCTACCTATAATTTAGCGGTAGTTGTGGATGATTTAGATATGGAAATCACCCATGTCATCCGTGGCGATGATCATATTAACAATACTCCGCGTCAAATCAATATTATTCGAGCTTTAGGACGGGTTGCTCCGCGCTATGGACATGTGCCTATGATTTTGGGTGCAGATGGCACTAGATTGTCAAAACGGCATGGAGCGACCAGTGTGATGGAATATCAACGTGAAGGTTTTTTACCGGAGGCCTTGTTAAATTATTTGGCGCGCCTGGGGTGGGCATATGGGGATCAAGAAATATTTTCACGCAAAGAATTAGTGGAATTATTTGATATCAATCGAGTACAGAGGGCTCCAGCACGGTTTGATCCTAAGAAGTTGCGCTGGTTAAATCAACAGTATTTAATGCAGGCAGATCCGGGGCGATTAGCCAAGCTGTTGGTGCAGCATTTGGAAAATTTGGGGATTGTTGAGACCGATAGTCCTGACCCCATAGAAGTGATTAAAGCGCAACAGGGACGGGCACAGACAGTAGTGGAGTTAGCAACAAATAGTGTCTT
>JXSN01000494.1 GCA_001276605.1 Achromatium sp. WMS2 | reverse complement strand
TGCTGATTAGTTCTAATAGTCTATGGTTACGAATGCGGTAGAATATGCGATTGGCGTCTTTGCGGGCGATTACTATATTTTTATTGCGTAATTGCTCTAAATGCTGAGATATGTTACTTTGAGATGTACCGGTGCGGTCTACAATTTCACCCACGGAGAGTTCGCTATCACCTAGGGAGCATAATATCTTCCAGCGTAAAGGGTGGGCCATGGCTTTTAGGGCATTGGCAGTTAAGGTGGTATCTTCGTCATCGGGTATAGACGGGGTATTGGAGATGTCTTCTTCGGTCATTGGTTGGGGCCTTGGTCGTTTTTATTAGGCGTCTGTATTGGTACGTGTGAAGCCAGTCATGTCTTTGGCGATACAGATGATATCGGAAATTTGGGCTGTGGTGTCGGTTATTGCGGTGCGCGAGAATAGTATGGGTACGCGGTGGCCATCTTTGGCAATAAATCTGGCTTCGATTTGTTTGAGTGCTCCTACGCGGATTAGGGCCTCTAGCCAGGTTCCCATGAAGGCTCCGGCTGTGTCATCGGTTTCTTCTTCAAAGATGTCTCCGATTGCCATGCCTTTGAGGTCATTTGCTGTGTACTCGAGCATGTTACAGGCGGCGGGATTGGCAAACTTGATGGTGCCGTTGGGGTGGAGTATGAGTAGGGCTTCTCCCATGTGTTCTATTATATTATTTAGATATTGGTTGGCCTGGGATAGCTCTAGGGTGCGTTGGGCTACGCGTTCTTCGAGGATACGGTTTAGTTCGCGCTCTTTTTCGATCAGGCGAAAGTAGGTGCTAATTTTGTTGATGAGTTGGGTGTCGTCTATTGGTTTTAGTAGGTAGTCGACGGCTCCCACTTCGTAGCCTTTTTGTTGGAATTCTTCGGTTTTGAAGGCGGCGGTTAGGAATATTATCGGTATATCGCGGGTCTTTTTGCGTATTTTTAACATGGAGGCGGTTTGGAAGCCGTCCATGTCGGGCATTTGGATGTCTAGTATGATAAGGTCTATGCTGGTTTCTTTGAGGGCTATTTCTAGGGCGCTACGACCGGAGGTTGCTTCAAGGATATTGATGTCCATGTGCTTGCGGATCAGGGTGCGCAAGGTGAAAAGGTTGTGCTCGTGGTCGTCAACCGCAAGTAGGGTGAATCCTTCGTATCGTTTCATGGGGTTGTACTA
>JXSN01000493.1 GCA_001276605.1 Achromatium sp. WMS2 | reverse complement strand
GAGCAAGCTGGAATACATGTAACTTATGGGGTAATAGGGCTAAAAACTCACAGCAAGTTGATTCTCGTGGTGCGTAAAGATTATTCGCAATTACGTCGCTATGTGCATATTGGTACTGGCAATTATCATCCAGGTACCGCTAGAATGTACACAGATCTGGGATTATTGACTTGTGATGAGGATATCGGTCAAGATATAACCGAATTATTTAACTATTTGACCGGCTATTCACCCCCGCCAGCTTATCGAAAGATCCTCACCGCACCGTATACTTTGAAGCGCACTATTATAGACAAAATTCAGCGTGAAATACGCCATGTAGAAAATGGCCATAGTGGTCGGGTGCAAATGAAGATGAATGCACTAGAAGACGTTGATATTACTAAAGTTTTATATAAGGCCAGCCAAGCTGGGGTCAAAATAGAGTTAATTATCCGTGATACCTGTAGACTGCGTCCTGGAATTGCCAGTACCAATATGCACATAGCGACGTAATTGCGAATAATCTTTACGCACCACGAGAATCAACTTGCTGTGAGTTTTTAGCCCTATTACCCCATAAGTTACATGTATTCCAGCTTGCTCCAACCGTCTAGCCCAGCGAATGTTGGCTGCTTCATCAAATCTAGCCTTAAGTTCCACCATTACCACAACTTGTTTACCATTGCGCCCGGCCTTGATTAGCGAATCTATGATGCCACCATGCGCATTAGTACGATATAAGGTCATTTTTATGGCTAAAACCTTGGGATCATCTGCAGCAGAACGTAGAAAGCGCTCCACAGTAGTGCTAAATTGTTCGTACGGATGCATAAACAGCAATGAGCCGCGATCACGAATTATGTAAAAAATACTACGCCTATCAAAGGCTAACATGGGATGTTCAACCGGACGATGCGGAACATCATGTAAAGCTGGAATATCTAACGCAGCGATTTCGAATAAGTCCCGCATTGCCATCATACTATCGACAATTACTACATCCTGGGTTTGATTTAGGCCTAGTTCAGCGCTTAACATACCGCAATGTAAAGGTAACATGCCCGATTCTACCTCCAGGCGTACCACAGGTGCTATTTGCCGCTCTCTCAGCTCGCTCTCTATCATCTCTAATAGATCATCGGCTATGGCTTCATCTTTTTCCACATTAGCATTGCGAGTAACTCTAAATCGTTCGCAG
>JXSN01000492.1 GCA_001276605.1 Achromatium sp. WMS2 | reverse complement strand
TAGAATTACATTACCTAGAGTTAGGCAAATTCAACAAAGACTATGCTGATTTGACCACGGCATTAGATCGTTGGGTGACCTTTTTCACTGGTGCTCAACAACTAGATCGGCAACTATCGCCCCAAACCCTCACCATAGATCCCAATATCAGTAAAGCTCTGGCGGTGACAGAACGGTTATTTAACCCCGATGAACGTGCTACTTACAAAGTGCGATTGCAGGAAATGCTTAGGAATAAAAGTGCGATTGCGGCAGCCCGTGCGGAAGGATTAACCGAGGGTAGAGTTGAAGGCGAACGATCTGCTTTGCGTAAGGTAGCCTACAATCTATTAAAAATTTTGCCCCCTGAAGAAGTAGCTAAGCACACTGGACTGAGTCTGGCTGAAGTCATGGCGTTGTCCACTGGAGATTAATTGCTATATTTTACTACGGAAACTTTATTATGCTAAAGACGATAATTTCACTTTTATCCCCCATAAAAAATACTATTGAGGCATATAAAGCTGTAACTGGGCTGATTAAAGGTGATCCTAATACGCGGTTGTTGGAGGAGTTAGTTGGGCACAATCGGGTTATAAGTAGCAGTATTGAGCGGCTGTCGGATAACATCTTGTATGCACCTAATCTGCAAGCGGTGCAGGATATCAATAGGCGCGATAATCCGCGTAAAGTCGATGGGCGGGAGGTACGGGAGTATTTGGAACCGGTGCAACGGGCTCTGCAGCAGCCTATTTTGTCGTCCGTAATCATTTTAACGCCGGAAAAAATGCAGCGAGCTGTGGGCAAAAATCCTTGGGATGTGCTGTTAGATGTACGTCCGCTGGATTTTTTTGCTGCTCGTTTACCTCCAGAAGGGGTGCCGGTGCAGTTTGAACATGGTGGGGTGCGGTACATGGGTTGGCAGTTGCGTGGTACTTTGCCCATATTGTTTGATTGTGAATTGCATGAGCTATTGGGTAGTGGTGCTTCTCCAACAACGCAGATTATTACTCCCATCTCCACTGGGCAGGTACCAACTAAACCGCAGGTAAAACAGCAGTCAACACCACCAGTTGCTGCTGGTATGAAACATGGCCATTATCTCATTCATCCTGATGGTACGGTTACAGATACCCGTAATGGTCTGATGTGGAAGCGTTGTGCTGAAGGGCAAACTTGGGATGGTAAAACTTGTGTGGGTAAA
>JXSN01000491.1 GCA_001276605.1 Achromatium sp. WMS2 | reverse complement strand
GATTTCTATGATAAATATCACTCTGAAACTGAACACCGTTACATCATTATTGGGAAATCTGCGTCGGATCATTTACTGTTGGTGTCGTATACAGAAAGAGATGGTGCTGTTCGCCTGATAAGCGCACGGGAAGCAACGCGTACGGAGCGCAAAAATTATGAAAGATGCTAAAATAGAATCAGAGGACGACCTCAGACCAGAATACGATTTAAATGAGTTGCAAGTAAGAAAATTAGGTCCAGGCAGAAAAAATTTTGGTGACGTGGTGCGATTGGAACCAGATGTTGCGGCAGTATTCACAGATGCTGATGCAGTTAACGTAGCTTTGCGGTCGCTAATCAAAATTGCGCATGAAAATCGACACTTATTTCGTGATATGACTGGATAGGGCGACAACCAATCCACACCTGGGTTTCCCCTGGCGACCATAGAGCATTGGAACCACCTGATCCCATTTCGAACTCAGAAGTGAAAAGGTATCTCACCGATGATAGTGTGGGAGATCCTACGCGAAAGTAGGTTTTATCCAGATTATTATTTTTAATCACCCTAGTGCTAGGCACTGGGGTGATTTTTGTGTGGGCTACTTTTTATAGATTGACCATGCCATTACTTTTTAATCAACAGTAGCATTTTCTGGTAGTGTATTAAAAGCAACTAGGAAATTTTCGAATAGTGTGATTTCCTTCTATAATTTTTCCTAATTAAATGAGTTTTATGAATAATTTAAAATATTTGATAGCCTATACTGCATTAATTTTTTCGTATGGTATTGCAATAGGGCAAGAAATGGGCATAACCTGTAAATACTCCACTGGTACAGTCAATGGGTTCCGCATAGATTATTCAACCAACCTTGTTTGTCTAGGCGGCACCCCAGATTGTGCTGATGAAATAAGAATCGATGCTGGCACACTATATTTTCTATTATTACACTAGCCTTCATATTTTATCCAAATTATCATATAAAAAAACGTATGTTCGGTGGTGTGGAAGGGCTAACTGATTCTATTTTAGCATCTTTCATAATTTTTGCGCTCCGTACGCGTTGCTTCCCGTGCGCTTATCAGGCGAACAGCACCATCTCTTTCTGTATACGACACCAACAGTAAATGATCCGACGCAGATTTCCCAATAATGATGTAACGGTGTTCAGTTTCAGAGTGATATTTATCATAGAAATC
>JXSN01000490.1 GCA_001276605.1 Achromatium sp. WMS2 | reverse complement strand
GACGGCGAGAGAAGCTGCCAATACTCCAGTAACCAGGTTGTGACGTATACGATTTGTTATAGCCATGTTATACCCCTCTTTTTGCATATACCAAGCAACGCCTACAAGATTTATGGAATAGCGACGTCACCACTTAAATATTATGTGTTTTCAAAATCCAGCGGCACAACTTAGCCCCGCTTAACCATGACGCTCATTATGGTTTATCTTGAGGTAAACGTCAACCCAACAAATGCTTATAATATGATTTGCAATTAGTTATAATCAGCCTGGAGTTAAATTATAGTATCAACTCCAGACTAGGACTATACGCTAACCAACAATGTTGATGGTTTTACGGTCGGACGCTAACGCTCAATATGCATTGGGACTACTGAAACCTGTGAATGCAGTACGAAAAATTATTTTGATGTCCAGCCATAGTGACCAACTGCGAATATACCAAAGATCACATGCAACTCGCCCCTTCATTTTGTCTAAAGTATCAGTTTCACCGCGCCAGCCATTGATCTGCGCCCATCCAGTAATTCCTGGCTTTACCTTATGCCGTAACATGTAACCATCAATTAGTTTCCTGTACATTTCATTATGGGCAACAGCATGGGGCCGCGGTCCTACTATTGACATGTCCCCCATTAACACATTGATGAATTGGGGTAATTCATCTAATGAGGTACGACGTAAAAAACTCCCAAATTTAGTAACTCTTGGATCATGTTTTTGGGCTTGTGGAACGTTAGCTCCATCTTCGCAAACAGTCATGGTACGAAACTTCCATACCCGTATTGGCCGCCCGTTGAGTCCATACCGTGATTGTTTGAAAAACACTGGACCACGGGAAGAGAGTTTGACCCCAATAGCAATTATCAACATGGGTATACTAATGAGAATTAAAATAATAGTAGAAAATACTAGATCTTCTACACGTTTCAGCCATCCTTCTACGCCATAAAATGGAGTTTCAAAAACACTAATCGTCGGTATTGGCCCTAAATTCACCCATCTGGAGTGCAATAGATTAAACACAAAAAAATCAGGTACTATGTACACGGAAGCGGTAGTATTACCTAATGCGGTTAACATAGAACTAATACGCTTTTGATTTCCCAAAGGTAAGGCAATATAGATTAGGTCTACACTGCCGTCTATGGCCCTTGCAAGCAGATCCTGAAAATCACCTACTA
>JXSN01000489.1 GCA_001276605.1 Achromatium sp. WMS2 | reverse complement strand
ACTCAACACCCAACAGCCATGAAAAAAAATATATTTATTGTAGGTTTAGCGCTGCTAGCTCTTTCTGCAGCAGCCAGCGCGGTTCAACCCATTGTCAAGGACATTAGTTTCCAACAGGTTGGAGACTCCGTCCGCTTGGTCATTGGTATGACTCAAAACGTAGAGCCTAAAATTTCCTACCTAGTTGATCCAGACCGGATGGTTATTGATGTCAGCGGAGCTGTCTTGAAAAGTAACCCACCGACTATTCCACCGGCTGCATCATCCTTCATTAAAGCAGTACGGGGTGGCTATTTCGACCCCACTACCGTGCGTATAGTGATAGATTTTGATGACCGGACCATGGCCCGCGATCATTGGCTTTCCCCAGACTCGAATACTGGGTATAAATTTACCATTGATTTTAAGTCTACAGCCAGGGTTTTACCACAACCAAGAGCCGCTGAAAGATACAGCAGTGCTCCAAGACCACCGGCGGTTAGGCCTAGCGCTCCGCGGCAACCTCAACCTGCGGCTTATTCTCCGATAGTTGATAGATCACAAAATGTAGCAACGCCTGTTTATACCAATAACAATGGGTATGCTCCTAACAGTGCTAACAATGGGTATGCAGCCCGTCCTCAACGTGATTATTATGGTACTGATTATGCCAGGCCGGCGGTTAGGGACGTTTTTGCAAATGGTCAGTTAAACTCTCAACCTGGGCGCGATCTCATCATCGCAATAGATCCAGGACATGGGGGCAAAGACACCGGGGCTGTTGGCTTAAATGGCACCTGTGAAAAGGACGTAGTGTTATCTATTGGGCGGCGTTTAGCTATGCAAATTAACTCTACTCCCGGCATGAGGGCAGTATTGACTAGATCGGATGACATATTTATTCCATTACGGGAACGGGTTGCAATTGCCAGAAGTGCCAGAGCTGATCTATTCATCTCCATTCATGCTGATGCTGCTTATAACCGTGCTGCCCAGGGGGCTTCCGTTTATACCCTATCCGAGCGTGGAGCTTCTAGTGAGGCTGCGAAATTGCTTGCCAACAAAGAGAACGCTGCGGACTTAGTTGGCGGAGTAAGTTACTCTGGTGACGATCTGTTGACTATAACCTTGCTTGATATGAGTTTATCGGCTACTATGGAGGCTAGTCGCAACGTTGCTGAACATGTTTTGGATCGCCTATATCAGGTAGG
>JXSN01000488.1 GCA_001276605.1 Achromatium sp. WMS2 | reverse complement strand
ATGATAAGGTCTATGCTGGTTTCTTTGAGGGCTATTTCTAGGGCGCTACGACCGGAGGTTGCTTCAAGGATATTGATGTCCATGTGCTTGCGGATCAGGGTGCGCAAGGTGAAAAGGTTGTGCTCGTGGTCGTCAACCGCAAGTAGGGTGAATCCTTCGTATCGTTTCATGGGGTTGTACTATGAGTTTGGAGGCATGGAGTGTGCAGTTATGTGAGCTGGCGTTTTAGGGCTGCTTCTAGTGTCGTTACGTCCATGGGGCCGGGGAGCCATTCTGTGGCTCCGGCGGTTTGATATTTGATACCTTGTTCTGGTTCGGTGGAGTGGCTTATAGCTATGATGGGTAAGGTCGCTCGGTTGGGTAGGGTGTGAATTTCAGTGATTGTGGCATAGCCTTCGATGTCGGAAATGCCTGGTCCTAAAAGGACTATTGAGCATTCTTCGCCGTCGTGCAGGGTTTCTAGGGCCTCTTCTTTGCTGGCGGCAACCGTTACCTTTAGGCCCCAGTTTTCTAGGATTGGGGTTAGGCTAAGAATGATTTCGATGCTATGTTCGACCAGTAGTATGCAGTGACTAGCTAGGGAGGCTATGAATTTGGGGTGTAGAGTCGAGGTGTTGATGACGCAGGGTTCGGCTGGTATTGGAGCTGGCCGTTGCGGTTGTTCGGTATTTTCTGGGTCTATGGGGAGGAGTAGGGTGAATGTGGAGCCTACACCGGGTGTGCTTTCTAGTTCGATTAGGCCGCCTAGTAGGCGGGCTAGTTTGCGACTTATGGATAGGCCAAGGCCTGTGCCGCCGTAGCGGCGGCTGGTGGAGCCGTCAGCTTGTTTGAAGGGTTGGAAGATTAGTTCTTGTTTGTCTATGGGTATTCCGATGCCGGTATCGCGTACTGCAATGAGGAGTGGGCAGCTGTGTTGGCCGGCGTTATCGATTATGATTTCGATGGTTCCGGATTCGGTAAATTTGATAGCGTTAGCGATGAAGTTTTTGAGTATTTGTCTTAATTTGTCGGCGCCGGCTGCGACCTGCAAGACCTGATAGAAAATCTGCTAGACCACGCCCGAATCGAGGCCCGAGAAACCGCCTTATACCTCGAATGGCTGGAAATCAAACCCCTAGTAGAACAACTGGTAGACCTCCTGCGTCCCCAACTGCTCCAGAAAAACCTGCACAATACCATTACTATCTCACCC
>JXSN01000487.1 GCA_001276605.1 Achromatium sp. WMS2 | reverse complement strand
AGGATAGTGTTATTGCCTGGATGTTGGCTGGACCTGATGCTGTTTACACTGTTCCATTGCCTGAAGCTGGTGAATCTAAACGTGGTATCATGGAAACTTACACTAAGGGCCATGCTGCTGAGTACCAGGCTCAGGCTTTGATCGATCTAGCATTTCGTATGCGTACTAAAATTACAGATTTTGCCAAGATTAAAGAGATAATTATCCACGGTAGTCATCAAACTCATTATGTGATTGGTACTGGTTCGGGTGATCCTCAAAAAATGGATCCACAGGCTAGTCGTGAAACCTTAGATCATTCGATAATGTATATTTTTACCGTGGCTTTACAAGATGGTAGTTGGCATCATGTTAATTCTTATTTGCCACAACGTGCTCAACGTCCTGATACCGTGGATTTATGGCATAAAGTTCGTACTTTGGAGGATACACGCTGGACTCAACTTTATCATCATCCTGATCCCAGGTATCGTGCTTTCGGGGCGCGGGTGGAAATTATCTTTACCGATGGCAGTAAAATAATAGACGAGCTGGCTCTTGCCAATGCCCACCCCGGGGGTGCTAAACCTTTTACCCGTGATGATTATATCAATAAATTCCGTACTTTAAGTGCAGAATTAATAGATACTGCGGCTCAAGACATGTTTTTATCACAGGTGCAACGCCTTCCTAGTCTGCA
Organism: Achromatium sp. WMS2; assembly: GCA_001276605.1. GTDB lineage: Bacteria > Pseudomonadota > Gammaproteobacteria > Chromatiales > Chromatiaceae > WMS2. The sequence goes on along the minus strand of JXSN01000487.1, from coordinate 514 downwards.
AGCTGGTCAATTCCAGTTTCACCCTGTAGCCAAACCCGGTCTTTTGCTAACTAACACAGCCCAAGGTATTTTTTAGCCAGGTAGGGTACGCTTGAAAAGGTACGCGATGCATACCCTACCTGGCTATACATCTTAAACTCCTTAAATATCCTAATAAACTAGATTGAGGGATCTCTCTAATTAGAGGATCCCTTTGCTGCTTTGCTACTATATTTTGCTGCTATACTGCTATCAAAGACCTTGCGAATGTAAGAATGCTGATAGTCTTTCCATTCCTTCCTCGGTAGCAAAATCTGGGTCTATTTCAGAATTACTAGATCCATTTCCCAATGATTGTTTACGACTAATTGCTGCTATTTTAGCGGATCTAGTTTTATAACCAGGGGCTCTTTTAGCTAACTCTCTGGTTACTTTGCCTATATTACGTATCATGATACAACTCCTTAATTTTCCTATTTTTAACTCTTTAGTTTATCTCTAATTTCTCTTACACTATAGAGAACTTCCTAAAGAA
>JXSN01000050.1 GCA_001276605.1 Achromatium sp. WMS2 | reverse complement strand
TGTCAGAGCAATTCGTTAAAGATCCTAGGCAATTGGTCAAGGCCGGCAGTTTAGTCAAAGTTAGGGTCTTAGAAGTTGATTTACAGAGGCGCCGGATTGCCCTATCTATGCGTTTAAATGAGACGACTTCCAAAGCTACGCAATCCGCCGCAACAGAGACCGGCAAGACAGAGGTCGCAGGCATCTAGTGGGTTATCACCATCAGTAATGCGTAGAAAACCAGCAGCCAATTGAAAGGTTTTGTCGCCTAACCTGGGAACTAGTTTAATGGCAGTCCGAGATTTGAATGCTCCGTGTTCATTGCGATAAGCAACAATATTTTCGGCAAGGCTTGAGTTTAATCCCGAAACTCGTGTCAGCAATGGGGCGGAAGCAGTGTTGATGTCTACTCCTACGGAGTTCACGCAATCTTCCACTACGTTATTTAAACTGGATTCTAAGCGTTTCTGATTTACATCATGTTGGTATTGACCAACTCCAATTGCTTTGGGTTCGATCTTTACCAATTCTGCTAATGGGTCTTGTAGACGCCGGGCAATTGACACTGCGCCTCGCAATGATACATCCATGTCGGGAAATTCGTGCGCTGCTAGTTCGGAAGCTGAATATACCGAAGCTCCGGCTTCATTTACTACTATGGACTGCAAGCCTAATTCGGGGTATTGTTTGATTAATTCGCGTACTAGGCGATCGGTTTCGCGGCTACCGGTACCGTTGCCGATGCTAATCAACTTTATAGCGTGCTGTTTGGCTAGAGCGGCTAGGGTTTCTCTGGCTTTATCCCATTGTTTTTGCGGTGGATGGGGGTAAATGGTGGCAGTTGCAACTACTTTACTGGTGGTATCTACTACCGCTACTTTCACACCGGTGCGTAGACCGGGATCTAAACCGATTATTGGCAGACGCCCAGCAGGTGCTGCTAGCAGTAAATCTTTGACATTGCCGGCAAAGACTCGCACGGCTTCTTCTTCGGCTCGCCCTTTCAGTTGCGTAAAAAGTTCATGCTCAAAGCGCGTAAATAGCTTTATTTTCCATGCTAAGCGGGCAGTTTCCAATAACCAATGGTCTGCCTTCCGTCCTTGATCGCTCATGCCAAACTTATTGTTGATGAGGCTGATATACTCTTGCTCAGCTTCTTCAGTGGCACCGGGTTGGATGGTTAAAGTTAATACCTTATCCCGACGTCCCCGCAGTAATGCCAAAGCCCTATGAGCTGGAATAGCATGCAGTAGTTGGCTAAAATCAAAGTAATCTGCAAATTTAATTCCAGATTTTTCTTGACCGCTTATTACACTGGATTTTAAGATGGCTTGTTGTAATAAATTGGCACGTAGCTGGCCATTTAGCTCTGGATCTTCGGCGAACCTTTCCATAAGTATCTGCCGGGCCCCTTCTAGGGCGTCCTTGATTTCAGCAATTCCTTTGGTATCGTCCACATAAGCTACAGACGCTGCTTCGGGATCAGTTTCTGGTTGTTGCCACAATAAGTTGGCTAAAGGTTCCAATCCAGCCTCAAGAGCCTGAGTAACTTTGGAGTGTTTCTTGGTTTTATACGGTAAGTAGAGATCTTCCAACCTGGCTTTGGTTTCAGCCTCGCGGATGGAACGTTCCAGCTCGGGTGTTAACTTACCCTGGTCTTCAATCTTATGTAGTATGAAATCGCGCCGTTCATCTAAACCGCGTAAGTATTGCAGGCGTTCCTCCAAGTGCCGCAATTGGGTGTCATCTAGGCTGCCCGTAACCTCTTTGCGGTAACGAGCAATAAATGGTACCGTGGCCCCATCATCAAGCAAGGCCACTGCCGCTTCCACTTGTGAGGTTGATACCTGTATTTCTTCAGCAATAATCTGCACGATAGATTTCATAAAGTATTAAATATCTTAATAAATAGTTGTATATAAAACACTTGAGTGTTAACAAGCTTACAGCTAACCAGTCTATTCTGTAAACATACGATTGATCCTGTCAAACAATCAATTACGTAAAAATAACATAATATCTGACATAATTTAGTCACGCTCTATAATGGTGTAATTAGCTCCCATGCTACCTCCTAAGCGAAATATCAATTTTTGCATAGGTCCACCAGATGTGCTACGCACTTGGATTCTGTAAATAGGTCCGCCTAAATTAACAGTGTCCGCGCTAAATCCTTGCTGTTGCTGCTGTTGGTTGGGACTGGTTAGAAAATCATTGGTACCTAGAGCGGTTTGTACCAAGGGAGGTGCGTAGTCTAACAATACCGTGTCTCCAGTGCCATGAGTAGTTAACGCGGTGCTAATTAAGCTAATTATTTCTGGATTAAAACCTAGAACTAACCGTAATTCGGCTATGGAATCAAAATTGGCATTTTTACTCCCGTAAGAGCGGCCCGCAGCTTTATATTCACTGGTCTCCGCACCTGGGGTATTGGCTATGTCATCCATATCTCGCCAATCTATGATGGCACCAGCTAATTCTTGTGCAGTAAGTAGGGGTAGTTCTACGGCTTGAAATAATTTGACTAAGGTCTCCTGGGAGGCACCATTTAGATCGATAAGCGAGCCCTCGTTATACAGGCTAATCTCTAGGTCTTGACCGTCAAATGACCACAAGTGAGTGGCGCCGTTGGGTAACCAGTGATCTTCAGGTGCTTGAGATTGCAGGCGAAACGCTACTATGGTGGTAGCGGCTTCGGTAGCAGCTCTTAGTCTGGCAGCAGCGGAATGATTTCGCACTAAAGCCATATCGGTTCTGGCGGTCATGACCACGGAACTTGCCATGGTGGCAAGGAGTACTAGTATCCAAAGGACTAAAATTAGGGCAATGCCTATGCTAAATTTGGCTGGGATCAACGTTTACCGCCGGGGATTAGGAAATTGGGGTTGGTAGTTGTAATGTCTTTGCCTACTAGGGCTATGACCAAGTCGGGCCACCCCATTTCGGCTCCTAAACTTACCTTGATCAAGGCGGGGAGTACGTTTTGATCTTGCCAGGTGTCTTGCCAGGCATAATCCTGAGAATTAGCTTGGGGGCCAAAATAATTAAACTTAATTGAGTTAGTATGCGCTAATAACATACTACTGCCATATACTCCCCAAGTAGCGTCGTATGGCACTTCTATATTGTTAGGTTGTTGGAGTTGCTCCCATTCAGGAACGTCAGGTAGAGAGCCGTTTAGAATATCCTTATGTAGTAACCAGCGTTGTAATACTAGGTCATTACCGTTTGGCGTGGCAAGCAATGTGATTCGTAATAGGTATAAGCCGCCCATGCCCAAAAAACCACCGATAGGGGCTACAAATTCAAGTTGGTTGGAAGTTCCAGCAAATAGGTTTACAGTGTTAGATTCAATTACCCAGTTTACAGAGCGTACTTGGCGTAAGGTTTGTTGGATGAAATTTCGCGCTAGATTCAAATTACCGATGGTGTAAGAATTGGTTTCCACTGCTTCCCAAACTTGGTTTCCTAACCGCAAGCTACCGTATAACATGACGGTAACCATGGCCATAATGGCTAAAGCTACAAATAGCTCAATGAGGGTAAGACCCAAGTTTTTATGTGAATGCATCTGTATAAATTATGGAAGATTTTATTTTAAAAGGTATATTATCCACTTGTAAGTAATGTGTGTAAGGTTGGGATAACTAGTTTATGTACACCGGTGTGATCGGTCCAGGTTACTTCAACGGCCACATAATAAATTTCGATGTTTTGGGGGGGCTGTACCATGTCTGCTATTTGGTAAGGGGTGACGTTGAGGCGCCAGTTAAATCTTAGGATATTACCCTCTAGTGGTCCATTGAGTATAGAAATTTCTTTCCCTATTTGCGCCAACACTGATTCAGCAACATCCGTAGCTTGAGAATATTCCATTACAAGTCTAGAACTATACATGTTAGTTGTAAAAACATTCATGAGTACTCCTAGGGACAGGGCCAAAATAGTAAATGCTACCAAAATTTCTATCAGTGAAAACCCGTGCCTAGTGGTAATCTTTTGGATATTACAGGCGGTTGAGGTGAAAATCCCAATATCACGCATTATGGTATCATAAGGTAGGTTCGGGTAGGGTAAGTGCTTGGATAAACAATTGGGTGCGGATAAGTTTGATAATCATTCATTGATCTAGGGTGGAGAGGCTATTGGCAATATTTGGACACGTCCGGTTAACCAGTCAACATCCATTCCGTAGCCATTAGTTTGATAGTACAGGGTAACTCGGCCGCCGGTGGATGTACCATTGGGATAAAAGCGGATCCCACCGCGCTGATTGTCAATCAATTCTTGGTCGGCTGTATCCAATTTGACATTCAGGACGGTGGGAATGTGAATAATGTAATTCGAATCCCCTACTTGCACGGTATATCTTTCGATATCTACTATCAATGATACGTCTTTGCCTGTGTTTATAGCATTAATTCGAGCACGTCGCATAGCAGAGGCAATGATGCGGGCTGTCGCTTTCATTTGAATTCCGGGCAATGCCTTTGACAGTAGAGGCGGCACCAGGGCGGCAAATACTGCCACGAGGGCCATCACTAGCAAAGCCTCTATTAGGGTAAATCCCCGGATATTCGGGGGACGTTTTAACATTAGTTCCAGCTAGTCACATCCTGAGCCTCGCCGTCTCCGCCTTCCTTATTGTCTGAACCAAGGCTGTAAATATCAAACGGGCGTCCATCATCTCCGGGTTGTTGGTAATGGTAGTCGCGACCCAAGGATCTTTAGGTACTTGTTTTTTCTTTAAATACGGTCCATTCCAGTTATTAGCACTGGCTGGCTTGGTAATTAGGGCACTTAGGCCTTCGCTGGAATTAGGGTAAGTTCCAACCTCAAGGTTGTATAAATCTAACGTTGTTACTAGGTTTTCGATCTGAACTTTAGCAGTTTTGGTTTTTGAACTCGAAAGGTATTTCATTACTTGAGGACCAATTACCCCTACAAGTAATCCTAATATGGCAAGTACTACCAATAGCTCTACAAGGGAAAAACCAGTATTGTTGCTATGACGTGCAGTAAAATACATAAGTAAAGTTATTTCTGTTGATGTAATACGCTGATACAATTATATTGATTTTAACTGTTACTGGTACCACGTTTTAGAGGTATCGTTTAAATAGACAATTTGCACCAATGCCAATGGCCGGGCATGATTCCAAGTATAACATGCTACGCCAAAATAGCAATTGGCAGTAACTAATTCGCTAAATTTTACTCGTGTTGGCGGGTAATTACCTACCTTAGATATAAGTGCGGAGTGCTTAACCAGTTAAAATATGTGGTTTGGGGATGTGGGTTCTCATGCCCTCAAACTGGTAATCTTAGGGTGGTTATCTGGTTCCAGGTTGATACAGCTAATTCTGGCTATGGGGGGTTGGTGGTAAGATTCTGGGGCATTCTCAGCTGCGTTCCCACTTTAGTGGGTGGGAGCGAGCATAAAAGTGTAAGGTTTTTGGTTGCTGGTTTTATCTTATTAGCTTGATTAATATAGGTTATAACTACATGGTAGGTGTTACGCAAATTTTATTATCTGTGCTGTATTGCATCCTTATCCTAGTGTAAAGTCCTCATTATGGTTAACCTGGTAGCTTGCGCTGGCGCAGCTATTTATTTAGTATAGTCAATACTAGGGCTTTATACTTAGCATATATAGCAGTAATAATCTGGCAAGCCTGCGAGGCGGCAAGCTTGGCGGCAACCACCATCGGGAAATAGCTTGCGTAGCGTTTTATGGGTGCAGCGGTGAGTATGCAGTTCTTTTCCTATTTCGCGGATGATTACCTTGGGTGACGGTGGAATTTCAAAACGTCTAAAATAGTCCCGTACAAAGCGCATAGTAGTCCAATGGTAGGCCAATAGTTCCACACCTTCCTGTCTAGCTAAAATCTTGGCTACGTCCTCGTCCCAGTCGTCAAATTTAGTCATAAAGCCGTTGGGACCAAGGGTTATGGCTCGGTTGTGTATTTTGACTATGGTCTGCATGACAGCTCTCCTAAAAAGGTTCGGGAATAAAACCGATAAAATGCATGGTTACAAGACACGCTTGAGGTATACCCTGTTCTCTAGCGGAACTTATGGGTTTATCCCCATGGCGCACGAGTTGGCACAACTAGCTTGCAATTTTGGTATGGAACTCAACAGCATTAAACTACTACTATAGTTATAACTTATACTGATCTAAGTCAACAAAATATAGTATTAATAATTATTCATAGTAAGTATTTAAAAATCTGCAAATAAACCAATAATATATTGTGAGGTACTACGGTGTATATACATACTATGGCTTTGATTTTAGGGCTAGGTTGTTTACTTAATCAAGGTATTGTCAATGCGGATAATTTTTCACCGTTTAATGTGATAAACCCCAATCGTTGGTTTGATGACAGGGACAATGATTATCATGCCTACGATAATCCACCGCCATTGCCACCCCCGGTGTACGCGCCGCCTTATGCTGTTCCACCACCGGTTACGCCCCCAATATATCACCCAGCGGTTCCACCGGTTCCGGTGCCAGTAACTCCAGGTTATCCAGCAGCAAATCCTAATTATGGTAATTGGCAATACAACACTAATTATAATGGATATATTAATCGAGCAAATAACGGTGGTTATAACCCTAGTGGCCAATATGCAGATCCAAACACTCAGTCGTCTACGGAGATGGTGGATCGTATTCAGCGCCTAGAACAACGTTTAGATAATGTTGAGGCCAGGGGCTATGAACCGGCTCCAGTACCAGGTGTAGTTAGTCCACAATTTGTTCCTGCGCAACCTAGTTATCGAACACCAAATAATCAACAGGTTCAGCCCAATTTGCAGGTGCAGCCCAATCAACAGAGAACGCCTGAATACCAGGTGCAACCTAACTATCAGGCTCGGCCTAATCAGCAAAATCAATCCTCGGAGCAGATACAATTTGATGCCACAAAACATCCTTTTAGACCTTGGGGTTTACAACGCTAGAACACAAATGCATGGCTGCAATGTATAGAATAATTTAAATTTTCTATATTTATTGACAGCTAGTATTGCAACTGGCTACAATTATTGGATAGGATGGACAACAGCTTGGGGTATCTTTAAAAGGTTACCTTGCGTTACGGTACAGGTCCGAATTGCAAATGAGCACGGACTAAATATATTTATGACAATAGTGAGGTTATTGGTATGGCAGAGTGGCGTGAAGTGGCCAAGGCGGCAATTTTAGCCGATGGGCATGTAAGCGAGAAAGAGGTAGATTTACTGAGGGAACATGTCTTTGAGGATGGAATTGTATCCAAAAGCGAATTAGATTTCATCAAAGAAATTAAGGCAAAAGCCAAAACAGCGGTTAAATCCTTGGATGTTTTGATTAGCGATTGCGAAGCAGCATTTGCTAAATCCAAGCAATAGGCTACTTACCTAGATGCATGCCCCATGATCATTAGCCCTGGGAGTATAATTGATTTTTTACCGCAATAGCATCGATCAATCACGTGGTAATTGGTTACGTGCTATATATGTACTTGGTTAGATTGCCATTTTTGCTAGGCCTAATTGGGTTTTGATGTCAGTTCAACCTGCTATTTTTTCTAGCTTAGAACAATGGCTCGTCTGGCAAGAATCACTACATCCCTCCAGTATCGATTTGGGACTGGAGCGGGTAGCTGCTGTGTGGAGACTTTTACAACCCCAGGGTTTGCATAGTTATGTCATAACCGTGGGTGGTACCAATGGGAAAGGGTCCTGTGTGGCTATGCTAGGTGCGATTTTACGCACCGCAGGCTACCGCGTGGGTATGTATACGTCCCCACACCTACTGCGTTACAACGAACGTATTAATATCCATGGCAATCCAGTATCAGATGGAGCATTATGTGCTGCATTTGCGCGTATAGAGCAAGCCAGAACTAACATTTCGCTGACCTATTTTGAATTTGGTACCCTAGCAGCCTTAGATTTATTTGGGTATGCCAAGCTAGATGTAGTAATTTTAGAGGTAGGTCTGGGCGGACGTCTGGATGCAGTCAATATCATAGAACCCAATTTAACCCTGATTACAACAGTAGATTTAGATCACACGGAATGGTTAGGGCCGGATCTGGAGGCTATTGCCAGGGAAAAAGCTGGTATTTTCCGCAATGGTTGTCCTGCTATAATAGGTGATGTAAAGCCACCAAATAACCTGGCCAAAATTGCCAAAGAAGTGGGGGCGCCAGTATTTCAGGCTGGTAAGGATTTTCATGCCAAGGTTTATACCGATAAATGGGAGTGGCGCGGTCCGACCTCCAGTATACTTGATTTGCCCCAACCTACACTAAAGTCTGGTAAGCAAGTGGCAAATGCGGCCGCGGTGCTGATGCTCTTAGATTGTGCTAAACAACAATTACCAGTAGATGCTGAGGCTATCCGTAAAGGTTTAACCAGCGTAGATTTAGTGGGCCGATTGCAGGTAATACCTGGTGCTATGACTTGGATTTTGGACGTGGCCCATAATCCACAGGCTATGGCCAATTTGGCTCAAGACTTAGCAATAATGCCAGCTTCTGGGCCTACTCATGCGATTTTCGCGTGTTTAGCCGATAAAAATGCTTTAGATATGGTAAAAGTATTAGCACCCCAAATAGATCATTGGCATCTAATACCACTTTTGGGACCGCGTAGTGTACCGACAGCAGTTTTAGCCCAAACTTTAATCAGTGCTGGTATCAAAAATCCAGTAACTCAACATGTATCTGCCATAGATGCCGTCACTAGCGTGTTGGAGTACGCTCAAAATAAAGAGCGGGTTGTAGTCACGGGATCTTTTTTGACCGTAGCAGCGGTACTTAAACAAATTCAACCAGAGGACAAAGATTTAGCAACGCGTGGATGCTAAACTCAGAATTAATTTGCCATAGGCTTGATTTATTGTGCTATGGCTATACTAAAATGTTATTAACTAATAAATCGTATTAAACACCAAGCAGAATCCGGCTTTCAGCCGCCAGTGGTGTGGTTTAGCGCTGCTATACCTTCAACTCCATGGACCCAGCATGTTTAAATCCGGTAGCCACTAGGTAAAATTCCGAACTTTCAACTCGGGATGCCTTGGGTTTACGGCTTACTACCCGCTGAAAGTGTTCCCTAAGCGCTTTTAAGTACTCGGCAAATCCGGATCCCTGAAATACTTTAACTATCAAAGCCCCATTTTGTTTTAAGACTATTTGGCATAATTCCAACGCTAGCTCACATAAATACATGGCCCGTGGTTGATCTACGGCATTTATACCTGTAAAATTAGGGGCTAAATCGGATAGTATCAAATCAACAGGTTTTTGCTCAATATATGCGCTTAATTCTGCTAAAATAGCTGTTTCGCGAAAATCCCCCTGTAAGAGGTGCACTCCTGGGATAGGGTCAATTGGCAATAAATCCAGGCCAACGATGTAACCATTATTCCCCATGCTTTTACTAGCTACTTGGCACCAGCTGCCAGGCGCCGCCCCCAAGTCTATTATTCTTTGCCCAGGACGTAACAAACGATCTTTCGCTTGAATTTCTAATAATTTATATGCTGCTCGGGACCTATAACCATCCTTTTGAGCTTGCTGTACATATGCATCGTTGATATGACGCTTTAGCCAATTACGGCTACTTAAACTGCGGCTCATAAGATGGTGTCATCATCTGTAATGGTTGGAGGTTGGGCTAGCAGGTCATGGTCAGTAGACCCTGTAACGATTACTTCGATAAAATCACCAGGTGCAATATCCCAACTACCATCGATAAGAACAGTGCCGTCGATTTCTGGAGCATCGCCAGCACTACGCGCCACCACTTGGTTTGATTCTACACGGTCTACCAATACTACCATATGCTGACCAACTTTATTGGCTAAGATCTTACGGCTGATATTGGCCTGGGTACGCATGAATTCCGCATAACGTTCCTGTTTAACCTGGTCCGGTACTGGAGTAAGTTCCATAGTATTGGCAGGTGCCCCAGAAACCGCAGAATAGGTAAAGCAACCTACTCGATCAAGCTGTGCGGCTTGTAAAAAATCGATTAACTCCACAAAATCCGCATCAGTTTCTCCGGGAAAACCCACAATAAAGGTACTGCGTATTACCAGGTTCGGACACATCTGCCGCCATTTGGCTAGGCGCTGCAGGATCCTTTCGGAAGCCGCGGGACGTCGCATAGCCCGCAATATTTTGGAACTGATATGCTGTAGTGGAATATCTAAATATGGTAAAATAGCATCGGCAGCCATCAGTTCTACTAGCGCATTTAATTCTGGATACGGATATAGGTAATGCAACCGTATCCAAGCTGTCAGCTTACTAAGCTCAGTAGCTAATGTCGCAATATTGCTCTGTAATGGTCGCCCTTTATAAAAATCCAGTTTATGTTTTAAATCTCTACCATAAGCTCCCGTATCTTGAGCAATAATTAGTAATTCGCGTACTCCATTGTCAACTAATTGTTGCGCTTCTTGCAGAATACTGCTGAGGGAACGACTTTGCAATGGCCCACGTAATTGCGGAATAATGCAAAAACTACACTTATGATCACAGCCTTCAGCGATTTTTACGTAGGCGTAATGCGATGGTGTAAGCTTAATACTTTGAGATGGGACGCCGGCAGTAGTAACTGGAGGCGGCAAGAGGCTATGCACGGCCTCTAAAACTTCATTGTAAGCATGGGGACCTGTTATTGCCAAAACCTGGGGATGTGTATCTTGGATAAGTTGTGCTTTAGCCCCAAGGCATCCAGTTACTATAACTTTACCATGCTTGGCTATGGCTTCCCCAATAGCATCCAGAGATTCCTCTATTGCCGGTTTTATAAAACCACAGGTGTTTACTATAACCAGATGCGCATTGGAGTAGTTAGAACTGATACGGTAACCTTCGGCTCGCAATTTGGTGAGAATTAGTTCAGAGTCTACCAGGGCCTTGGCACAACCCAAGCTTATCAAACCAATGCATGGTTGGTAATTACTAGGGGGGCGGGGACGACGATTACGAACCTGCACTTGCATATTACCTAGGTGGGGGCCTGAGGCGCCAATATTTGTTCTATTTTGGTTTGCAAGGCGTGAATACGATCGTTAAGAGCGAGTTCGCGTGCTGTTTGAGCACGCCGCTGTTCTAACAAATCGTGCGAAATATTTAAGGCAGCCATTACTGCAATGCGATCGGCCCCGATTATACGACCGTTTTGTCGTACCTCACGCATCCGTCGGTCCAGATATTGCGCACTGGCTCGCAAATCTTCCTGTTCATCTTCTTTGCAAGCAATGCGATATTCTTTGTCAAGTATGGCTACACTGACCAGGACGTTCGAATCATATTCCGGCATTATAGACCATTTTCCATTGATTTTAGACGTGTAATCATAGCTTCAACCCGAGTACGAGCTAATTCTGTTTTTTCTACCAAGGCAGCTTTTTCGGCTACCAAGGCCTCTTGACGTTGCCGCAACGAATTGTTCTCTGCACTTAATCGGGTATAAGCACTAAGGAGAGCTTCCACTTGGCGCTCCAAGTGGCCTAAGTTCAGTGGTAGTAAATTGAGCTGTTCAGTCTGATGCATAGCAAAACTATAGGGCTAATATTTTATGAATAAGTGCAAGTCCTAGATATACCAGGATCTACCACATAAGCATCTATTATGTAAAGGTTACTTGATGTAGGTATAATTTATACCCTAGTTGCTGTAGCTAATTTGCGATAAAATAGTTCCGCTCCGCTGTGTTCTTAATCAATAGCAAATTAGCGCTGATTATCCATAACTACTTGCCTTAACTTAAGGATAAAACCAACAGAGGCGGTACCTGGGGGCTGGTATACCCAAACAGATCTTTGCTTGTTCTCAACCAATTTAAGTGGTTAAAATTGTGGTAAGCAGCTACGATTTATCTTACATTATCTACCGTTATGGAAATACCTTTGCCTACATTAAATATAAACACTGACCTTATTATATTAATAAATTTTATCCATTGTAACTCACTTTAACTAATATTTGCAGTCTTTATGATCACTAAGGATTTTTCTGAAAATCGGAGTAAGTTATTGCAGCTTATGGAGCCACATAGTATAGCTATCATATTCGCTGCCCCTGAAGTTACTAGAAATAAAGATGTTACATACCCTTATCGTCAAGATAGTGACTTTTATTATTTAACTGGTTTCACCGAACCAGATGCCGTGGCAGTGTTGGCAAAGGTATTTCCATAA
>JXSN01000486.1 GCA_001276605.1 Achromatium sp. WMS2 | reverse complement strand
GCTTTAGAAACTAAGGTTATGAACTGTAGGGTCCAGAACATGGACGTTAATGGTCAGGAGATTTTAACTAAGGATCGTGTTGAATTACGCATCAATTTATCTACAACTTGGCAAATAATTGATCCTCAAAAGGTAAAGACTGAGTTAGAGGATCATGAGGGGTATTTATATCGAGAGGTGCATTGGCTACCGAAGCGTTCCGTGCATTCGCGTACCAGCTCGGGATTAAAAACCGCAGCGGTGTTGATAGCTACTTTGTCGGCCCCTGCATTTAACATGCGGCGTACGTCTTCAGCCTTACGAATACCACCCCCTACGGTTAAGGGGATAAATACCTCGCTAGCAACTTGCTCTACCACTTGCACCATGGTGTCACGCTGATCAGAACTTGCGGTAATATCTAAGAAAGTTATCTCATCAGCACCTTCGATATTATAACGCCTTGCTATTTCAACCGGATTACCAGCATCTTTGATATCGACGAAACTTACTCCCTTGACCACTCGGCCCGCATCCACGTCTAAGCAAGGTATAATGCGCTTAGCTAACATATTTTGATTTTAACTGTCATGGATATGCTTGCGATATTATGGGTTTTTTACTTTATCGGTAAGTTTTACCAGACCTTCCATTATGGAATCTAAACCCCCGTAAACGTTTAAGGTGCCAATACGCGAGGTAATTTTTTCTAATACTTCTAGTTCTTTAAGCCTTAATAGGACCGGATTTCCTTCCATAACCTTAGCTGTGTTATGCAAAGATCTGGTTTCTTGAGTTTCCTCACGGCGCCGTATTTGGTTGGCCTCAGCAGTCTTTTGGGCCTCAACTACCTGTGCTAATATTCTACGCATTTCACCAGGCAATACTATATCACGTGCCCCAATAGTTTTAATAGCGAGACCAAAACCCTCAATTTTTGCCGTCACAATATCTTGAATATTCTGATTAATTAAGCTTTTATCTGCCAATAACTCATCTAGAGTATAGCTAGATATAACTGTACGTAAAGCCAACTGCACCTCTCGATATAAATACCCCTCATGATCCTCTAACTCAGTCTTTACCTTTTGAGGATCAATTATTTGCCAAGTTGTAGATAAATTGATGCGTAATTCAACACGATCCTTAGTTAAAATCTCCTGACCATTAACGTCCATGTTCTGGACCCTACAGTTCATAACCTTAGTTTCTAAAGC
>JXSN01000485.1 GCA_001276605.1 Achromatium sp. WMS2 | reverse complement strand
GCATCTCCTTGTGGGTGAGGTTCCGGTTCTGACTTTTGGTGTACTGCCTCAATATAGTAGTGAGATCAATACAACAACCAAGCGAGCTACAGCTGAGGTGCTTAGATATTCAACATTGATGATGATTGCAAGTGAAAATCATTAGTCTATCGCATAGCTCAAATGTTATGTTACCTTCTATTTGTTACGTTATTATGACAAACTTTAACCTCTATGAAATTAGCACCTCTCTTGGAAAATGATCCGGTATTGCGCTATTCCGCATCTAACTTACATTGTAACAAGATTATAGATATGGTTTTTAATATAGAATGTTAGGGCTATCTGCTCTCTTGATCGGTATGCCTTAGCTGCATAATAGCCGAATTACGTTTTATCTAGGTGCTGAATTGCTATTTTTCAATGCCGCCGGCCATTGTATTGGCCAAGCGGTAATTTTGTATCCGGGAAATTTAGGTAGTTTTGCTAAAAATTTCATTAAATAGCGTTCTGTTACTCAGGATACATAAGGACAGAAATCGCATTGCTATTATGGTTTGTATTTGGATCTATACTCCAAAACTTTCTCCACAACCACATTGGTGTTTAGCATTAGGATTGTTAAATTTAAAACCTTCGTTTAAGCCCTCCTTGGTAAAATCTAGCTCACACCCGTCTAAATAGACCATGCTTTTGGAATTAACTATTATTTTAACACCATTATGTTCAAAAGTTAAATCATCATTTTCTACTTGGTCAACAAATTCCAAAACATATGCCATGCCTGAACAGCCAGAAGTTCGGACGCCCAGGCGGATGCCTATGCCGCTACCTCGCTTATCTAGGGATTTTTGAATATGCCGAGCGGCGGCTGGTGTTACCTGAATTCCCATAGGTTTTGTAAGCTCCTTTTATTGGAGTGAAGATTAAGATGCAGCGACTGGATCTTGTTTAGTGCTATAATCCTTTATAGCAGCCTTAATCGCGTCTTCAGCAAGCACTGAACAGTGAACCTTGACCGGCGGGAGGGCCAATTCCTCAGCAATCTGTGAGTTTTTTATTTGTAAGGCTTGATCTAGGGTTTTACCTTTGACCCATTCGGTTAGCAGACTGCTAGATGCTATAGCTGAGCCACATCCGTAGGTTTTGAATCTAGCGTCCTCTATGACGCCTTGCTCATTAACCTTAATTTGTAACCGCATTACATCCCCACATGCTGG
>JXSN01000484.1 GCA_001276605.1 Achromatium sp. WMS2 | reverse complement strand
CGGTTCTGGAATTGGGAGCCGATGCGCATCCGGCGTTGGTTTTAGTGCGTTTAGCTCTGGGTGGTACTGTGCATATTCTTGCTCGTCTAACTAAACGCTCAGTTGCAACCCTTAACATTCAACCCGATATGGCTATTTGGGCCCAAATTAAGGCTGCTGCTGTGATTTGATCCTACAATAAATTGATGCAAATATACGCTTTAAGTAATAAATACTATGGTAATTCATAAATATTTGTCTGATAATGTATTAAGTATTTATTAGGGTGCATATTGTGGGCTTGTGGTCATTGGTATTAGGTTAAGAGACAAGCTAATGTTCGATATCAGGTAACCATTTGATTAGATTAAGATTTAATGTTGAATGTTAAAACGCCCTGACTCTTTTAAAAAAAATGGCATAGAGCAATTTATGTCGACAAAGAATGCTATTCCTCGCCTTGCGTGCGGATAGATTTATCGTCGCTCAAAGAGATGGCCTCCGGTATTACACACTCGAACTGTGCAGTACCAACGGAAACTAGACGGGTTTCAAAGGTACCTAAAGCCCGCCTGGTGCGAAACATAAGTGGTAAGCGCTGAGAGTCGTTACTAATCCAGATCCATACCGGATTGGTATCGCCGTTTGCTGTTACCTTGGGTTGTAAGCGTAGGCGTGTACTAACTGTTTGTTGCTGATTCCAAGTAATAGTAGCTAAAGCTTCCGCGGTTACGCTAAATCCCAATAATTTATGCCCGTCGGTTACGGATAACTCAATATTAGTGCCGGGAGTTAATGGATGACTACGAAGCCACTGTAGCATAGTCATGCGGTCCATTATAGACTGAGTTGGCACTGGTTGCGGCTGGGCAATTGGTGGTGGTATATTCACCACAAAATAGTCCGGATCGATAGGGCTGGCCCAGATTTGTTTAGTTAAATGATCGGATTCTGGGGTCGCGACCGTTGTGGCTAGTTTACGTTCTACATTGCGAAATGTTACTAAACGTTGCTGATGATCAAAGTATATAGATCCCTTGGCCACTTTATTGTAGGATCAAATCACAGCAGCAGCCTTAATTTGGGCCCAAATAGCCATATCGGGTTGAATGTTAAGGGTTGCAACTGAGCGTTTAGTTAGACGAGCAAGAATATGCACAGTACCACCCAGAGCTAAACGCACTAAAACCAACGCCGGATGCGCATCGGCTCCCAATTCCAGAACCG
>JXSN01000483.1 GCA_001276605.1 Achromatium sp. WMS2 | reverse complement strand
GGCTTGCCATTTAACTCTAATGTTGGGTGCGGCACTTATTGCGCTACCAATATTTACTATTATTGGTGTGGATAAGATAATTAGGATAAGTAATTTATTTAGTTGGGAGGTGGTATGGGGTTTAGGCATGGGGGTCTCAAATTATATGGTTATATTTATGGTTATTGGGTGGCGAGTTGCGGTTTAAAAGCTTGCATTCGGTTCCAAAATATAATAGCATAGGGTTTGATGGCGGGTGTCGTATAATGGCCATTACCTTAGCTTCCCAAGCTAAAGACGTGGGTTCGATTCCCATCACCCGCTCCATCTGCATTGCTCTAGGCTGGCGTTGCGACTCAATTTAAGTTGAGGTTCTATGATGGCTAAAAGGTCAGGTTCTAATACCTCGGGTGCGAAAACCAATGCTAGTAATATTCCAGATACGAGTCATTCAGTACCTCAAGTTGTTATAGAGCAGGCAGTTCCGCTACAGCCGTTGGTATTTTCAGCTCAGGTGCAAACTCAATATAATCAGGCGCGGGAGTTAGCGGCGTTTACTGTGCAATTTTTTTACAACAGTGATCCGATATATATTCGCGAGCGGGATGTTTTGGGGGCAAGCGATGGGTCTATCAGTGATCCGGCATTTCGGTTTTTTGATTGGAAGGATCCGATTTGGCGGCAACTTATAGGGAGTGTGGTGCGGGATAATAGGTTGCAAATTGCGGGAGTGTGGTATATTCAGGCGTTTACTTTTGTAATCAAGGAGAGTGTGATTGGGATAGATTATTTTGGATTGCGTTTAAAACAGGGGATGTTTGGGTTTCAGTGTCATGATCCTGGAATTTTGGTGATACACAGGGGTGTTGCTAGGCAGATGGTGTTCGATACGCCATATTTTATTTTGAATCCGAAAAATCCGTTACGGGATTTGATCCAAATAACGCAGGATTATTGGATGCCGTTGTTGGTGGCGGCGTATGCCTTGGGGAGTGCTGTGGAGCGGCGGGGGCGGCCTTATTTTAGTCAGGCTATTGATAAGGTGAGGGATTGGTTTCAGTTTATGTTGGGGCAAAAGAAGTGTGCTATGGAGGAGGCTGAGTGGGATGGGGTGGCGGCTCAAAGGCAGCTAATCAGGGAGATGTTGGTGGAGTTGTGGGAGAAGGGGCCGCGGCGGGTGGTGGCCTTTTATAGTGGAATGGGGTATGTGTTTCATGCGCTGAATTT
>JXSN01000482.1 GCA_001276605.1 Achromatium sp. WMS2 | reverse complement strand
AATTGCCTTAGGCTACCCACGGTGCACATGGGAAGATTGTTTTCTAAGCGGGCCAGTTGTTCAGGGTGAAGGAGGAGAGCGTGGTCTAGTAGCAGACTCAGGATCAAGCTTCTGGTCGATCCGTCTTCGTCCCACTGTTTGGCCATCTGCCCCCATCCTTCATAAAGTTTCCAGTCCTCGAAGAAAACCTCGACTAACCACCTCAAAGTGAAGATTTGAATGATGTCTTCAGTGCGCCAACTCAACTCTGTGGCCACCACAAAACGATACTCTTTTTCGTTAGGAAATTTCATAGCAATAACAAAGCGTTTCTTGCCATGGGCACAGACATACAACCGTGCACTGTTTACTAATAATTCGACTTTTTCTCCACCACGCACCACGATTTGCTTGGTAACAGCTTGATGATTATCGAAATAATCCGTCAATGTCCACTCGCGTCCGCGAGATAAAATCTTCTGATTTTTCTTTAGTTTGCTAATGATTTGCACATTATTACACAAATCAGACGCCTCATCCATAAACTCCTGTGATGCAAATAACCCATCTGCTAAGACGGCTTTAACCGTAATTTGTGAATGTTGTTGTCTAAATTCCCGAATAAGGTCTAGAGCTTGCTGCGATTTGTTTGGATATTTAGGATTGAATAATGGTTCTGCCGGACGTTGTGATTTTCCTATGCCAGCTTTTTTTAGACGCGCATCTTCCTTTTCCCATTCTGCACGAGCAGGATCAGGCCGATAAAACCTAAATCCTACTGGAATAGTTATCTTTGGCGTAACCAATAGCAAAAATACGATACTTTGACCGTTGAAATAACCACCAGTTTTTTTATCAAAAATCTTATGCGTTCCCCAAATACGCTTCGTACGCTTGGATCTTTGATGATCCGTGTCATCAATTACTAACGTGCCTTCCATAACCCCAAGTCGACGCAAAACCAGGGATAGACTAACTTTCAACAAGTTATCCCAAAGTAACTTTGAGTACCGAAACATCCATGAAATGGCCTTCGCTTTATACTCACCAAGCCCTGCACGCTCAAATGCCTTCCAGTTTACCGTGTTAGTAAGTAAAATCCCCGTCAAGCACATATTAAGCCAAATCTGTTGAGTTATTGTTAATTTTCGCCCTGGTAACTGAGCTTGAATCTCCATATTCAGTGCATCAATATGTGTTTCAATGAATGGTAATGGGGCGATAAAAAAC
>JXSN01000481.1 GCA_001276605.1 Achromatium sp. WMS2 | reverse complement strand
AAAATTACATTTGATGTTGCATCGAGGCGCGACCGGTAAATGGATACGACCAAAGCGGTGGCGTGACTCGGCATTAAAACAAGGATGTTTGCTAAGATCAGTCATTGGTAACTATACCCGACAGGCGAGTCCTCTTGTTTCCTAGTCAACAACTCGTTGACAATACGATCATACAATGCTTGGCCTTTCGTGGTATCGAGGGTTGTATTCCTTTTCTCCACGGTTCCCAAGGCTGCGCAACCTACATTCGACGCTATTTGATCAGCCATTTTCGTGAGCCTGTGGACATTGCCTCATCTAATTTTCATGAGGAAAGTGCAATTTTCGGTGGTAGTTCTAATTTTAAGCAGGGTATTAGCAATGTACTCAGGCAATATCAACCAGAATTAATTGGGATTGCTACAACTTGTTTGGCGGAGACCATTGGCGAGGATATGGCCCGTTTGACGTTAGATTATCACCAAGCCCATGGGCCTGCACCGTTAGTCCATGTTTCTACCGCTAGTTATCGTGGTACCCATGTTGATGGCTTTCATTCTGCGGTGCGAGCTTTAATTGCACAGTTAGCAGTAGCTGGAAGTCCTGGCAATCACATCACTATATTTCCAGGTATGGTATCGGCAGCTGATTTGCGCTACATTAAGGAGATATGCGCTGCATTTGGCCTACCGTTAGTGTTAATGCCGGATTATTCAGATACCATGGATGGTGCCACATGGTCGCAGTATGAAAAAATCCAAGAAGGTGGTACTTCACTATCTGCTATTGCGACTACTGGAAGCAGTCGAGCCAGCATTGAATTTGGGTTGAGCACAGCGGGTGTGTTGCTTGCAGAAAAATTTAATGTGCCCAGATATCATTTGCCCATACCAATAGGTATAGTTGCTACAGATAACTTGTTTGAGATTTTAAAGACTTTATCTGGATTGCCACTGCCACAGGTGTATGCTGGGGAGCGGGGACGTTTGCTCGATAGCTATGTGGATGGCCACAAATATGTATTTGAAAAAAGAGCTATTGTATTTGGTGAAGAAGATTTAGTGATGGGAATTACTGATTTTCTAAATGAAATTGGGGTAACTCCAGTTCTTAGCGCTTGTGGCAATAAAGGTTGGGATTTTGCCAAAATTGCTGAAGCTGCCCCAGACCTCAAACCAGATTTTCTTATTGGCAACAGTAAAGGTTATAAGATTGCTCGCGCCTTAAATATTCCG
>JXSN01000480.1 GCA_001276605.1 Achromatium sp. WMS2 | reverse complement strand
ATCAAGTTAGGCAAAACATACTACGTAACGAAGCAAAAGCTGTTGCTAATCAAGTTGTTGCATTTCGTGCTTGGGTAGCCCAAACTGGTATGGTGTGGGTAAATAACTTGGCGGTCGGTTTTACCGATTACTTGGCTGAAAGGCCGGATGGTTCTGGTCACGCTTGGTATGGGAAAAATCCCGCCTTAGCAACCAGGGAGCTTTCAACAATAGTTAATGCTTCCAATCAGCATGCAACTTTTCGGGTAACCAGTGATGAGTATAGACATAAAAGTAATGCCCCTGATGCTTTTGAAGCTAATGCGATTACTGTGTTTAAAAGTTCTAAAAAACTAGAATATTATGATGGATTTGAAAATACCTGGTACCGGTATGCGCAGCCAATTTATGTGGAGCAGGCTTGTTTGCGTTGTCATGGCAAGCCTGAGGATGCACCTCCAGAGGTGATAGCAAAATACGGTTCCATACGGGCATTTGGTTATAAAGTGGGAGATATTCGCGGCATTATCAGTGTTAAACTGCCTGATATAACTTTATTGGAAATAGCGTCAACGTTAGTTAATCCCCTATCAATAGGGATAGTAATTTTGGCGTTTTTAATCAACTTTATTTTCGTGAACAACGGTATCATCCGGCGTATTTATCAGTTGACCAATGATACGGCATCCATAGCGGATGGGACCATAGATACTAAGTTGCATTATGCTGATAAAAATAAATCTCACGATGAAATTGATCATTTGTCATATTCGATTGATCTGTTACGCAATAGTCTGCAAATAGCTATGCGTTACTTTAAAAAGTAGGGATTTTGGGGGCGATTAATAACATATAATCGCACCCAAGCCAGTTACTATATGTTTTTAAAAACCCTCGGTAGAGGTAAATAAGCCTACTCGTAAATCTTTGGCTGTGTATATTTCCCGGCCATCTACTCCCATTTTTCCGTCGGCTATACCGAGTACTAATTTACGCGTAATCACCCGTTTTATGTCTATGGAATAAGTAACCATTTTCGCAGTAGGTAATACTTGACCGGTAAACTTAACGTCGCCAACTCCTAAGGCCCTACCATGTCCGGGGTTGCCGATCCAAGCTAAGAAAAAACCCAGCAGTTGCCACATGGCATCTAATCCTAAACATCCTGGCATAACTGGATCTCCGGGAAAATGGCAGTCAAAAAACCATAGTTTAGGATTAATATCTAGTTCGGC
>JXSN01000479.1 GCA_001276605.1 Achromatium sp. WMS2 | reverse complement strand
AATAATCCACTTCGATATTACCGAACCAGTAATTGAAGATAGCCTTTTTATATTGATTACCATGGCCTAGGTTCCCCAATAAAATTGGTAGCCTTATTATTTTGATACTGCCTTTCTTCAAAGATAAGAGTATTACGCATTAGGAACGACGGATCGCCCTCTACTCGGTCCAGCATTTGTTCTACGATGGCCATTCCCGCACCATTCGTAACTTGTCCACCTAACGCTGCCATGCCATCGCCAGAAACCTCGTTACTCTCAGATAATTTTCCAGCTTGATCCAGATGATCTGGGGCGATCGCCTTAGTAATTTGAGCGTTAGTCTGACCATCAGAAGGTTGCCAATCTGCATTAGTATTAGATTTTTCACTATTTTTTCCCGCTTGTGATTCCAGTGACGGTGGTACCTGCTGGTGCATATTGTCTACTTTGTGCAACGATTTAGCAGTACCAGGTTGATCATCTTTGGGATCCTTTTGGCTATTACCTAACTTATTGTCAGATTTCAATTTATCCTGATCTGAACCTGATTTATGGTTAGGTTTAGAACTAGATGCCTCATTACCATCTGCTTCTTTGGATCTCTCTTCAGATTGCCGTTGATTATCTAATGCATTATCACCGGAATTTTCAGGACGCTTTTTGGACGAATCTGTATTGGACTTGGTTTGAGTATCGGCTTTTGGTGCTTCCTGACCATTATCATTGCCCTGCTTGTTCTTATCTTTGGGATCAAGTTGCAACTCAGCATCAGTTTGAGTTCTAGATGCCTGAACTTCAGAGGATGGTTGTTGATTGGGTTTAGATTCGGACTTGAGATTTGATTTTTGGTCTTTTGGCTTAGTATTATCGGAATTTTGGTTGGCATCAGGTTTTGATTGACTATCGGAGGCCTGGGGCTTAATTGCGGCTGCCATTTTCTCAGAACCATCTTGATTATCAGTAGAATCAGGCTCAGCTTGTGCTCGGTTAGAACTGGATTTATCGGTATCGGTACCATTGTTCTTGGAGTTTTTAGAAGTACCGGTGCCATCATTGCTAGATTCTAATTGTTTTTCACCAGCAGCAGATTGCTGCTGACTAGATTTGGATTGGCCATTGGACTGCTGTTGGTTTTGTTGATTCTCTTTGGATTGTTTACTTTGTCCTGAATTATCGGACTGCTGCTTTTCATTATTTTTTTGATCTTGTTGCTTTTGTTTAGAATCGTTAGA
>JXSN01000478.1 GCA_001276605.1 Achromatium sp. WMS2 | reverse complement strand
AGATGTAATTGCCGCCGTTGGACGTGGATCCAAGGTCAGTGATCAAGCCGAAGCTCGTGCCTTTAATCGCGTATTGGGTAAGCTTGCCGGACAAACCCCCATCAACTCTTTAGCACCCAACACTGGCTATACTTTGGGAGCTAGCAGCATTCTCAACCTTATAGCTTTATGCATGGAGATGCGCCAGAACGTGCTGTTTCCAACCATTAACGTTCAATTACTTGACAAAAAACTTGGTGCCATCAACCTTATCCAAAATGTTCCATATCCCAAAAAGATTGATACTGCACTTGCCTTAGGCAGCGCCTTTTTGGGCTCCAACACCGCGATTGTATTGCGGCGGTCAGAATCTGCCGAGGTAACCCTATGAAGCCTGTTGCGATTACCGGCCTGGGGGTCATCAGCCCTTTCGGCATTGGCCTTGATGCTCTGCGCCAGGGTATCAGTTCTGGTCGCCTTCCTTTTCAAAAGATTCCTGAGAGGGAGTATCGTCATGGCCCTGGGCTATATGGCCCGGTCCCCTTTGACCGGCTACCACGTGGTAACGCTCTTGTGGGGCGTGCCAACGATCTATGCAGGCTGGGCTACTGGGCGGCGCACGCGGCGCTTAAAGATTCTGGCATCAGTATCGGCAATGGTTATGGCTGTGCTTTAATTAGTGGTAGCGCCATTGGTTATTCAGTGGTAGACCAATATGGGGATATGCAAGACATTAATTCTTCTCAATACCTCTATCATTCTGCGGTCAATGGTGTTATTGCAATCCAGGAACGAGTTCGTGGTCTCCAGATCATGATTCAATCCCAAGAATGTGCATCAACTCAGGCCATAGGCTTAGCCGCTCAATTGGTAGCAAGCGGACGCTTCCAAGCGGCACTTACCGGAGGCGTGGACACCTATAGCCGCTCTTTGTATTCTTGTTACAGTGTCGCTCGTAAAATATCCCCACTAGACGCTAAGGATGTTTCCCCATATGAGATTGGAATCCGCCCTTGGAAAGCAGATCGCAATGGTTTTATCTACTCTGAAGGAGCCAGCTACCTGGTTTTGGAAGACCTAGAAGCGGCCCATGCTCGTGGTGCCCACGTTTATGGGCTAATTGTTGGTTGGGGTAGTTGTCAGGGCACCTTTGAAGATCCATATGAAGTTGACGAAAATGGCTTGGTACTCATTGATTCTGTTAATCAAGCATTAGATACTGCCGGAATATCAGCATCTC
>JXSN01000477.1 GCA_001276605.1 Achromatium sp. WMS2 | reverse complement strand
CATTGATCTGCATTTCAACGTAAAACCAGCGGCCACTAGCATCGCAGGCTTTGATATCAAGAACAGCCATTTTACCAGTGCGATAAGCTGCTAGGCTATAGGGATTTTTTAGTACCACTGCGGTGATGGGTGCTTTTAATTCTAAAATGGCGTTGAGTAATGCAATCAACAGATCTTTGTTTTCTTCACTGCCGAATATTTTTTTAAATGCGAAGTCGACACGGGGATTGATGAGTGGGTACATGGGAATATTGCTTCCCTGTGGGAATGATGTTTGTGGTGTTAGGGAGAGGTTGATCCCCTCCCTATTTATGGAAAGTGCAAAGTGATGTGGTAGGTAGTTACAATTAATCAATTGTAATTGGGATATAAAATCACGTTGGTAAGCGATACAAAGGTATTATCTAGACCTTAATTTAAATTATTAACTCACCGTTTACACATAAATCCCATTCTTCAGAAAACATACCTATCATGGATTTTATAACAGCGTTTTAATATCCAAAGTGGGACAATGACTAGCTAACCATTGTTTGGCTTTTTTAACAGCAAGTCTCCATTCATCAATATGTTCTGGGGCTTCGGTTTCTAATAGAAATATTGCACTAGCTGTAGCAATCGCAATTTCACCCCAGGTGGCTATAGCTGTCGACACCTTGTTAACTCTATTATCACCGAACCATGTACGAATAACATCTGACCAGGGAAAACTACCATCAGCCGCTTGGGTCATGATAAGTTCAAATACGGGATTTTTAGAAATTTGCTGGGTATCTGGTGCAAAACAAAATAGCTCATCAGTTCTAAAATCAGACTTTGCATCCATTCCGGTTGGCACTAATCTATTAATATCAAGGTTCGGTGGTGTAAACATTAAAGAGGATGGATCAAAGGAGTTAGCTTTAAATAATTGTGTTTCTACACCTAGTTTACCTCCAAGTATGGTTTGCAGATGTTTAGCTATAGATCCAAAAAGCGAGGCAGGCTGCTGTGAGGCTTGTTGATAGATTGATTGCTGTAAATCCTCACTTGGTAAACGGAAACAAAGATCTGTTGATTGCATTACTCAACGCCATTTTAGAATTAAAAGCACCCATCACCGCAGTGGTACTAAAAAATCCCTATAGCCTAGCAGCTTATCGCACTGGTAAAATGGCTGTTCTTGATATCAAAGCCTGCGATGCTAGTGGCCGCTGGTTTTACGTTGAAATGCAGATCAATG
>JXSN01000049.1 GCA_001276605.1 Achromatium sp. WMS2 | reverse complement strand
TAGAACTTCGTATTCGACGCGTGTTGCAAGAGAATAAAGCTACTTTTGTAGATCAAAAAGGTAAACCTACCTCCAAGCCAACAGCAAGATGGGTATTCCAATTTTTTGCTGGAATTCATATAATTATAGTTGGCAGAAAGAGAGAAATTATTTCAAATCTCAACAAGATTCAACTGACACTACTAGAACTTCTTGGGAAACACTATCAGGAATTATATGCCGGAACTGGATAGGATATGCGGAATGTCGGGAATATGGATGTGGGATTACAAATATTGCTTACTGATCACAGACCAGGGGTTGGTTTCAATTGGAGTAAAACTATTGGAGAATCCTTGGTTATCTATACAGAGTCAGCCTTCAGACGTGGTAGAGATCAATTGATAGTGGTGAATGGAGAAGTTACTTCTCCATCTAGTGGTTGGATACCCAACAGTGTAATAGGCAGCAATTACACTTTTGCGAATGCCTTGAATTTGATTATAGAGTATCAACATAATGGTGCAGGATACAGCGCATCTGAATGGCGGGCCATTAAAACGAGTACGGAATCTACCCTCTTAGATATCTACGGTCCAGGTGCTTTGAGTGCTTTTACGCTTTTAGGTCAATATAATAATATTATTGGACACAACCCGCTGCGTCAAAATTATGCCTTTGTCCGATTCAGTCATCCTAACTGGTTAATGGATGGTGAGAGTTCTGTGTTGTGGCTAAAAAATCTGGACGATGGCAGTTACGTGTTAAGGGCCAGATGGGATAAGGATTTTGGTAATTCTTATAAATTTGGAATTATGGCTGAAACTTTACGGGGATCATCTTGGAGTGAATTTGGGATTCGGCCTTGGGAATGGTCACTGGTTACTGATATTGCTTGGTATTTTTAGTAAGTACTGAATATTGACGCCTAAAATTAATTTTTAAGCAGAAAACCATAATATACCCGATTATGCATATGACACCCAATTGGATTAATTTTATCTGGACCTGAGGCAAGTAGTTACGATTAATTTATTGTTTTTTAGCTTGTTAGGTATAGCCCTGTGGTTATCTATACAGCGTAGTTTTACCATGAAACCGGCAATTTTTGCCGCTAATGAGTATAAAGCAGATATTGATACCAATTACACGTCTATATTTAATAGAGAGTTTATTCCGACTGTAGCCACAGTGCCTACTGTGCATAGTGCCACTATAACCACTTTGCACAATGGCCAACTTTTAGCCGCATGGTTTGGAGGTAGCCGTGAAGGCGCAAACGACGTGGCTATTTATGGTGCTACACGCAATATTACAGAAACTGGTAGTTGGTCGCAACCGGTAATACTGGTAAATCGCACTACTTGTAGTCGAGAATTACAGCGTCCACTGCGCAAACTAGGTAATCCGTTGCTCGTTACTAATGCTGCCGGCCATATCTGGCTATTTTTTGTTATTGTCTCACTTGGTGGCTGGTCCACCAGTTCAGTAGCGTATAAAATATCCACGGATCATGGAAATACTTTTACCTCAGCTAAATTATTAATTACCAGTCCTATCCTGAATATGAGCACTTTGGTGCGAACTAGGGCATTGGCTTATGCTGATCACAGTATGGGTATACCTATGTACCACGAAATGCTGGGGAAGTACGGCTTGTTTATGCGAATTAATGCTAATGGACAAATCCTGTCTCTCAATAAAATCACCTTAGGTCGCTATGCTATCCAACCCACCGTGGTAGCTACTGGTCCCACCCAAGCTGTTGCTTTATTACGCCGCACTAAAGGTATGCCGGCTCGCGTCATTACAGGTTATAGCCATGATGGCGGGAATAGTTGGAGTGTTGCCGGTAAATCTAATCTACCTAATCCGGATGCTAGCATTGCGGCGGTACGGCGGCCGAACAATGAAATACTGATGGTATATAATGCTACTACCGAGGGGCGCAATAGGTTAAGCCTAGCTAGTTCGCAAGATGGCCTGAACTGGCAATGGTTACATGATTTAGAACTGGATCAAATATATGCTGAATTTTCATATCCGTTTCTAATAACCAGTGCACCTGGTGAATACCATTTGTTGTATACTTGGCATCGGAGTCGCATTGCCTACATCCACTTTAACGAGTCCTGGTTGCAGTCACTGCAAAGCTTGTAATTTATATTTAAAAAATTCAGTATGGAGTTTGCTGATTTAGGAAGCAAACTGAATATAAATAACTTTGTAATTTAATTATTTAGATTATTTTAGTTGTAATAATAACAATGAGACTTGGCACTTGGGTATGGATGCATGGGCAAATTACCATGCTAATAGTAATATTGATGCTGTTAAGTATCCCTGATGTGCGCCATTATCCATACTTGGCATTTAGTGTTGCAGCGATCATTAGTCTATGGCCGGTAATGGGGACCGGGCTGGATGTAGCTAGTTGCTTGTTGCCAACTATTGGATTTTTTAGTTGCTCTAGTTTGATATTGATTGCGTTGGCAGTGGGTAACCTTCTACAATGGGGTATTAGGATCTCCTCTTTTGAGCTTAATCTACTGCTAGGCGTGGCCAGCATTTTGGGGCCGGTTCTCCATGCAACAGCTTCAGGTTGGACGAGTTTTAATCTGTATACGTTGGGATTTACCAGTGTTATGCTGGCATTGGGGGTAGGGATGATTGCGGCTGGAGCTTGGATCGGAGATTTTAAGCTGATAGCAATATTAATGTTAACTGCATTGTGGGCATGGTTATTAAATTTGGGTGAATCTCAAAATTTATGGGATTATCTATTGGATCCGTGGCTAGTGTTGTATGCTGCATATCACAACGCAAGCGTTTTAATTACCCATACCACGTAAGTTTGTGGTTAACTGAACTTCAGAATATTCAGGTATTTAAATATGCAAAAATTAACCCACCAAGATCTTTATAGTTTGGAACAGTACGCGTTGCTTCGCAACAATTTTCGTTCTCGTGTTATGGCTAGTAAAAAGGCCCGACGAGTTGCCATTGGTGAGAATGCCGCCCTGTATTTTGAAGATAAATTAACCATCCAGTACCAGGTGCAGGAGATGCTGCGCATTGAGCGGATATTTGAACCAGAAGGCATAGAAGAGGAATTGGCGGTATATAACCCATTGATTCCTGATGGGAGTAACTGGAAAGCTACTTTTATGCTGGAATATGGCAATATTGCTGAGCGCCGCGTTGCCTTAGCACGCCTAGTGGGCATAGAGCATAAAGTATATGTTCAAGTAGCTGGTTTTGAACCAGTTTATGCCATATGCAATGAGGATTTAGAACGCAGTACTCCAGATAAAACTAGTGCGGTACACTTTATGCGTTTTGAGTTTACACCTAGCATGATCACGGCCATCAAGGACAATAGCACAGTAAACGTAGGCATTAATCACGAAGAGTACAACATAAATCGCCAATTGACGGTGGATGAATTGACTGCACTGCGTCAAGATTTAACCTAAAAACCGCAATGAGTATGTGTAGCACTAAAGTTAGCTTTTACTTAACATGGCTAGAGCTTGGCGGTAATGGTACACGTCAAACCCAAGTTCAGCGTCTTTTATCCATATAAATTTGGACTGCAAGTGCCTAGGAATTAGGTTCTCAACATCATCCAGTATACAGTAGTTATGCACCCAATGGCCCCAGGTCTTTAACCAAGAATCTATCTGAGCACCACGTTCGTAAAAATTGCCTATCGGGGTACGCCAACTTTCTGGAGCTTGGGGGGCCTTATTGAACAATTTTAGGTGCGATGGAACTGGAACCTCATCCGAAGCCAATAAATTGTTGAGGGCTAGTATAGCTTTATCTAATTGCTCTAAAATTTTAGTCTGGCCCCGTTTGCGCCAACTAGATGTGATAACCAACTCAGCGTTGGTAACTTTGCACAAGCGATTTAGTAAACCTACAGACAGAGGTGAAAAGGCTGATTGGCCACTCCCTAAACAGATAGTGCTCATGGTGGGCTCGGGCCTTAATACGCCATCTATATCCAAAAAGATTACCGACACACGATCATTGTAAGACTTGGGACCGCTCTTAGAAGCATTGTATAATCTAGCTTTTTTGAGTGTTGATTCTATCTCAACCATGCCACAGCAATTCCAAAGTAAAGTTACGAGAAAAAAACAGTAATTCAAACTAACTACTGGCGGCGCACCTCAGCCCATATTGGTTTTACCATATGT
Organism: Achromatium sp. WMS2; assembly: GCA_001276605.1. Classification (GTDB taxonomy): domain Bacteria; phylum Pseudomonadota; class Gammaproteobacteria; order Chromatiales; family Chromatiaceae; genus WMS2. The sequence goes on along the minus strand of JXSN01000049.1, from coordinate 8,231 downwards.
AGTGTTGTTATGCAGCTGCTAACCTTAAACCAAAAATACAATCAATGCAACCGGGGTTGCCGATTAGTAAACATAGCAACCACAAGTGAGTTTTAGGTCGTTTAGGCTCCTTCGTTTGGTCATGTCGATGGCAAGTATTTACTTAACCTTAATGGTATTTAGGTTCCGAAAGTTGGGTTTTGGACTGGCATAAAGATTAGTAAATCATGGTACAATAGACTTTAGGCGTGTTGGATCCGGCAGGTTCGGGTCACGATTACATCATAACTTAACAATATAGGGTTTTATAATGAACCACGGTGAGCATGAGTTAGTAGCAACCGGCGGTGATGATCATCATCACGATGCTGAAGATATAATAATAGCTACTGGTCTAAGTGGTAGTTTAGAACTTAGTGGTAACATATTACGCCTTTCCAAAGGCGGAGCATTCGGCATGTTACTCATGGTATTAGGCATTGAAGGCGGCTTCGTGGAGCGCTCAATCAGAGTAAGTGACATCTCGGCAGTAGAAATAGAAAATCCACCTTTTTTATTCCGATATGTGCGTTTTTCTTACCAAGGAGCACCTACCCAAAGTGGTAACAGTATCCGGGATATGTTGGCGGAAAATGCCATAATTATGAGTCTTATAGATAATAGGGCTTTTTATCGGATTAAGGAACGCATTGAAGGGTCTATGTCTCATTGAACATCCTACCTTAGGAAAGATAATCGCGTGAAGCTACCTGGTTTGGCAATACTTGGTTTAGTGTTACTAGCCCTTGGTGGCGTTAGTGGGTGGTGGATTCTCAGTCAAAATACGATCGACATCCCTATAGGGATTGCTACCCATGATAAATCCAAATCGATGCCAGGAGGGACTAAAAATTCCAATGCGTGGCTAGTGTGGTACGGGGATGACACCGTGGTTTATCGCTTGCGGGTTAACACCCTGGCATACGATGATCTTTATGCAAGTCTGCGGCAATCTATCTCTCAAGATCAGATGCGCATGGAGTCCATTGCAGGCAGCCATTTGATGGCTATGTTGTCTCCAGTTTTTGCTGAATTACCACCCCGGTTGGAGCCGTTTTTGGATAATTTATTCAATATCTCTAGCAGTGCATCTTTTTTAAGTCAAGCTTTAAGCGTAGCCAATGCCGCAGTAGCCAATTCTGATCAATTAGCAGAGGATAAGGCTATCCAGGCTCGCGAACGGGCTAGATTATCCCTGGCTAACGATGTAGTAGTTAGATTTCGCGATTCAGTACTCTTACCTGGGTTTACCCTACGGGCCTTGCGAGCTGCAAGTAACCGAGCATTTTTGATGGTACACCAAGATTTACTAGAGAATTGTGACCGTTATGATAGAGCATTTCGAGACTTCGTCCTAAAAACCACGGGAACTGTAGAAAGCAGGGACGGCGATATGGGGTGGCGCCCAGATCCGTCCTGGCAACAGAGTAATGCAACATTTCTATCTTTATGCCCAGAATTGCGTAATCCCAATGTTAGTCAGCTAGCAGATACTCCTCTAATTGAGGCCTTTACGTCCGTTGAGGATGTGGTGCGTGCCCAGGCCTTAGAGCTGGTGCGACCCCTGACCGAAACTTCAGTGAATATAGCACTACGTACTGATAGTATTGCTAATGGAATCAATTCATTATGGATACCGCATAGCCTAGCTGATCCGGTAGCTGTGGGTATAAGTTCTGTGACCTCGGTCTGGACTTTGACTAGTCAGGCCCTGAACCAATTGGGCGGCGCGGCCGGTCGAGAACGTTTTAATACTGGCCTAAAAGCAACCTTGGATGGTTTGCAAACTGATAGTTTGCAGCGATTACACAGTTTATACCGAAGTTTTATCGCCACCGAAGTAGAGCGTATTGGCTTGAATTTGGCAGCTCGCAGCGAAGGCGTTTGGAGTCATCAATGACCAATACCATGCATAACTGGCTACATAGCAAAAGTGCCCAAGCTCTGGCCAGTGCTTTCTTATTGGGATTAAGCCTCATGATTGGGGCCAATATTCTCCCGCTAACTGATAAATATAAGGTTACAATTGCTTACTCGATCCGTGGTAGCACTGGTATTGCACCGGGCGTAGGTCCTTTGTTTTCCCTAGATAAGGACTTATTTCCACATCAATGTGGTAAAGGAACCCTTAAAGCCGATGGCATCCTAGTTCTTACTGCGTATTCTGCTACCGATTGCAGCTATAGCGTTGGTAACCTACGGCCACACCTATTACCTGTCGATATTCGCATTCCCTGGGCCTTGGTGCCGGATGAAACTAGGGAAGAATTACACAGGCTTAGCGTCGCCTCTTTGGAGCATGCTCAAACTGTAGCCCTAAGACTGTTTCGTTCGCCATTTTTTACTCAAGATTATGTGCCAAAAATCCATGAGATTCTGGGTTCGTCCTTGAGGCAGATATGGAGTGCCCCCTCGATTAATCAGACTTTGTTACACGCCACAGAATCTCTGGACCAAGATCGTGCCAATGAATTATTACAGGGTTTGATGCCGATAGTATCAGAACATGCCCGCAGTAATTTTTGGCGGACTTTACGACTGTCAATGTCTACACTCATGGGGAGCAGTAGCCGTGCTCAACAGGAAGCAGTTGCGCAATTAATGAGTGAAATCATATCAGATCCTAGGTTAGGCGAACGTTTGAGTGTTACTTTACCCCCATTATTGGCTAGTTCCGGCACTGTTAGCATTGGAGCTTCAGTAATACGCGAAACTATCAATGCATTACTCACGGACCCTAGGTTACAAGACTTGGCATTACAGCTTTTTACCGATCGTCGTTTTCTAAGATTGCGGCCCATCGGCAGCGATGCAGAACAGTTGTTCATGACTTTACCCTATAGTCTACTGAGAATGCGGCACCGTTTAGATCATAATCCGCTGGTTAGTTATGTGCTTAGGGAGCTGTTGCGCGGGCGTTCCAGTTTTATCGTTGTTATGCTCAGCCCTGAACAAGAGCAAAAAATGTCCACCCGCAACTTACCCCCGGAGCCTACACTGACCAGGCTTCAATGATAGTGCAGCATTTAGCAACCATATGTATTGATGATAACCGGTCCGGTACTACCCTAGTCAGTGGAAATTCAAACACGATGATTCTCTATCGGATCCAATTTGGTGCTAAGTATACAAACAAGCCATGAATTTATCTCTATTTGATATGGCAACATGTCATGCTTCGGCAGGTGGACTAGATACCCCCCATAATTTTTCTAATTGGTAATAATCACGTACCCTTGGGAGCATTATGTGCACTACGACGTCGTTTAGGTCAATAAGTGCCCATTCCCCACCTTGCATGCCTTCAATACCAAGCACCGTGCTTCCAGCTGCTTTAGCCTGTGTTTGGACCTCAGTTGCCATGGCCTTTACGTGTGTGTCCGAGGTACCACTGGCAATAATCATTAGGTCTGTTATGCTAGTTTTTCCACGCACATCTATTATTTGCAGATTTTTAGCCTTTAAGTCATCTAAAGCATTGGTGACTATACTACTTAAATCTTCGGTTAACATATGGTATATACCTGCTTTAAAAATTTGTAACCACTTTATTTAGGAATTAAGCCGGTACCCAATAAGTCTTTACTGGCTTAATCGATTGTATTGGTTACAAAAAATAGTAATAACCTTAAAGTGTTAGATATAAGAGAATATTTGAATTTAGCTATATGCATACCCGATAACATCTCGTGGGGGCGCAGGAGCGCCCCAGGCGGCGTTTCCACGCTGGAGCGTGGTAAGAATCATAACAGGAAGTTGGAGGCTGCATTACCATACTGGAGTATGGGCCTTTGGCTGGCACAAAAGCTGAATGGGAGCATCAGGTTCCAAATCCTGCCCTACAATTAGATTTTTTAGCTAAAGTCAAGTAATTACAAATATCGCTAAATTGCCTCTACACCTCCCATATACTTCATTAAAACATCTGGAATCTCGATATTACCAGATTTAGTTTGGTAATTTTCCATGATTGCTACTAAAGTCCTTCCAACCGCCAACCCTGAACCATTCAAAGTATGTAGCAACTCAGGCTTACCAGAACCAGGATTACGCCACCGCGCCTGCATTCTGCGGGCCTGAAAATCGGTAAAGACACTACACGAAGATATCTCTCGATAACATTGCTGACCAGGCAACCACACCTCTAAGTCGTAAGTTTTTGCAGACGCAAAGCCCAAATCGCCTGTGCATAAAGACACTACTCGGTACGGCAACTGCAACCGTTGCAATATAGACTCAGCATGTTCCGTCAATTCTTCTAAGGCGTGCGGACTATTTTCAGGAACTACAGCCTGTACCAATTCTACTTTTTCAAACTGATGCTGCCGAATCATACCCCTAGTATCCTTACCATAGGCTCCTGCTTCTGAACGAAAACATGGTGTATGGCATACCCATTTACGTGGCAGATTAACTAATTCAGTAATAGTATCACGCAATAAATTAGTTACCGGCACTTCAGCTGTAGGAATTAGATAATATGGTATTGCCCCGGCCAAACAAAACAAATCTGCTTCAAATTTAGGTAATTGCCCAGTTCCACGCAGACTATCGCTGTTTACCAAGTATGGAACATACACCTCGGTGTAACCATGTTCTTGAGTATGCGTATCCAGCATAAATTGGATTAAAGCACGATGCAGCCGGGCTAAGGCACCACTCATCACCGCAAATCTGGCACCAGTTAATTTCGTAGCAGCTGCCAAATCTAAGCCCGATCCTTTGGTGCCTAGCTCGACATGATCTTGAATTGCAAAATCAAAGGTGCGGGGTTGTCCCCAACGCCGTTCTTCTACATTATCATGTTCACCTACACCATATGGTACTGAAATATGAGCTAAGTTGGGTATAGTCAAGGCAAAATCCGATAGCTCATTTTGTACTACAGACAGTGCTGCTTCCTTATTCTTAAGCTCAGCTCCAATATTGGACATCTGGGCTAATAACGCTGTAATATCTGCACCATTAGCCCGTGCCTGGCCTATTGCCTTAGAATTGGTATTACGCACGTTCTGCAAATTTTGTACTTCAATTTGCAACGCTTTGCGCTGTGCCTCTAATTCAATAAATCTAGCTGTATCTAGGGTAAAGCCGCGGCGTGCCAACTGTGTAGCTAAATTATTCAGGTCACTACGTAATAATTTGGGATCTAACATTATGTTACAGCACCATAATTTGTTGGATTGAGTTACTCGATAGCAAAGCCATAGGCTTCCTTAAATCGCTGTTGCAATTCATCTTGAGTAAAGCTATGATTTTGAGTACCATCATGTTCGACCTTGATGCTGCCGAGTAATCCCGCCAAGCGTCCTATAGTATCCCAGTCCATTCCTTGGTTTATACCGTGCAATAAACCAGCTCGATAGGCATCACCACATCCTGTTGGATCCTTCACAACTTTTGCCGGTGCTGGAGGAATTTCATAGCAATGCTCCTTGGTGTAAATTAGGGAGCCTTGAGCCCCTTGGGTCACAATTACCGCTATGGTTTCCTTAGCTAATTGCTCGGGACTTTTACCAGTGCGATCTTGCATTAATTTAGCTTCGTAATCATTTAGTGCTAAATAGCTAGCTTGAGCTACGAAATTATTCAATTGTTCGGCGCTAAACATAGGCAAACCCTGGCCGGGATCGAAAACAAAAGGTATACCTGCCTCTGCAAATTGTTGTGCATGTTCGATCATGCCTTGAAAACTATCTGGTGAAACCGAACCTAGGGTAATACCCGGTGCATCAGTTACTCTATTAATGTGCGAATAGTTCATGGCTCCGGGGTGAAAGGCCGTAATTTGGTTAGAATCGCGGTCAGTGGTAATATAAGCCTGTGCGGTGTAAGAGTCATCCATAACTCTGACATATTGACGCTTAATGCCAATTTTATCTAACCATTCAGCATAGGCGGTAAAATCTTTACCTACGGTTCCCATTGGTAGATTTTTGGCACCTAGCAGGTGTAAATTATATGCAATATTACCAGAACAGCCTCCAAATTCACGTCTTAACTCAGGAACCAGAAAGGATACATTGAGAATACGTAGTTGTTCTGGTAATATGTGATCTTTAAATTGGCCATGGAAGACCATAATCGTATCGTAGGCAAAGGAGCCACAGATTAAAATTGACATAGTGTTATTCCGGTGCTTATAAAAAAACTATTAATTTTGCCAATGCACAGTATTGTAAAACTGCACTGGTTTTCGCAAACCGTCTTGGATCGGTAGTTGCTTATGGCTACCGCATTATAAAATAATTTACACGAATTAGCATCCTGTAAGCTAAAAATGTATCTCTTTACCTTATTAAGTATTGTAACACTTGGATGGTTATCTATTTATGTCTCCTGGTCAATCTGTCTTTGAAGTGATTTATGCTGGCCTATGGCGCAACAATCAGGCATTAGTTGCCATGCTAGGTATGTGCTCACTACTTGCTATTACTACTAATGCAATCAACGGTTTGGGTATGGGAATAGCGGCAACCGTAGTCTTAACTGCCTCCAATGGTGCCGTTGCCCTGACACGGCATATGATATTACCAGCAATCCGAATTCCAATTTTTGTCGTCATGATAGCCTCTTTTGTGACAGCACTAGAGTTATCTATGAAGGCTTGGTTTTATGACCTATATCAAGTTTTGGGTATTTTTATTCCCCTAATTGTGGTTAATTGTATTGTGTTGGGACGTGCCGAAGCCTTTGCCTCTAAAAATACTTTTGGACTGGCTATAGTCGACGGTCTAGCTAATGGTTTAGGTTTTACCTTAGTATTGGTCATATTGGGTGGTTTGCGAGAATTATTGGGTCAAGGTACCATATTTTCTCAGGCACATTTGATGTTTGGTAGTATGGGACAATACATTAGTTTTACGCTGGGAACTTGGTTTCATGGCGCTTTAATTGCTATTTTACCGCCTGGGGCCTTTCTAGGATTAGGTTTGTTGATTGCCGCTAAAAATGCCGTATTCAAATATTAATATTTTTATAACCGCGATTAGATTGGTTTTTGCTCAAATATTACTTGAATAATCGTAATTATGTATTATGCGGCTGATGCATTCTATCCGATCCATGAGGAATTAGGACCTGGGTTCCGAACCCTATACCTTAAACAATTAATAATGGAATGGTTTTATCAAGAACAAGTAATTATTATAGATCCATGCTAGACTTATTCAGTTAAGCTGACTTGGAATCTTTGATGAAAGCCACTCTACTTAATATAGTATATTGTTATCACAATTATTGCAATGGTATCTGAGCCATGTTACGACGTACCAAAATTGTTGCTACTTTAGGCCCATCCACAGATGATCCCAAGGTATTGGACGGTTTGATCCAGGCTGGTGTGGACGTCGTCCGCATCAATTTATCTCATGATAGTCACCAGGCACATCAGAAACGTGTCGATTTAGTCCGGCAGCGGGCCAAATTAGCTAATCGTGAGGTCGGAATTCTGGCCGATTTACAAGGCCCTAAGATTCGTATTGGATGCTTCGCTGAAGCAATCATAAATTTAGAGGTAGGGGCTGCTTTTTGCCTAGATGCTGAGTGCCCATTGGATAGCGGTACTCAGGAACGTGTAGGTTTGACTTATAAAAATTTAGTCAAAGATGTACGGCGTGGTGATACCTTACTGCTAGACGATGGGGCAATTCAGTTATGGGTAGATGAGGTTAGGGGGCAACAGGTATGTTGTCGAGTGGTAATCGGAGGAAAGCTATCGAATCACAAAGGAATTAATAAGCTAGGAGGTGGTTTATCAGCACCTGCGTTGACTTGCAAGGATAGAGCTGATTTAAGATTTGCCGCTGGTATTGGGGCTGATTACGTTGCTGTGTCCTTTGTACGTAATGAGACGGATATAATTGATACCCGGCGTTTACTGCAGGACTTAGGTTGTAATAGCGGTATTTGTGCCAAAATAGAACGTACTGAGGCTTTAGAGCATATTATCCCCATTATTCGGGTGGCTGATGCTGTCATGATTGCACGCGGTGATTTGGGGGTTGAGATAGGTGATGCTAAGCTACCAGCGGCTCAAAAGCGCATTATTAAACTAGCTTTAGAGATGAATGCGGTGGTGATAACTGCCACGCAAATGATGCAATCCATGATCAATAATCCTATGCCGACTAGGGCTGAAGTTATGGACGTGGCTAACGCAGTTATGGATGGTTCGGATGCTGTAATGTTGTCCGCAGAAACATCTGTGGGTA